>NZ_VIDT01000068.1 GCF_006519715.1 Ideonella azotifigens | reverse complement strand
CCTCGGGCGCCGGGTCGAAGGCGGTGCCGCGCACGGTGACCACCTTCACCGCGTCGCGGCTCTGCACGGTGGCGACCGCATTGCCCGCATAGATGGGCCGCTCGAACGTGTCCGGCGCAACGATGCCGATGGCGTCGCTGATCTGCGCCACATCGAGCAACGCCGCCACCCGCGGCGCGATGTTCTTGCCGCAAGCCGTCGCCGAGAACAGCAGGTGGCTGTAGCCACCCGCCAACTGCAGCACCTGCGCGGCGATGTTCTCTGCCAGTTGCGCGGCCAGGCTGGGACCGTCGGCCTGCAGCACCCGGCTCACGCCCTGCAGCCGCGCCGCGGCCTGCGCGACACCATCGACATCGCTGCCGGCGACGAGCACATGGACCTCGGCACCGATGCGGCCGGCCGCGGTGACGGTGTTGAGGGTGGCGCCCTTGAGGCTGCCCCGCTCGTGTTCGGCGATCACCAGCACCTTCATCTCAGACCACCTTCGCTTCGTTCTTGAGCTTGGCCACCAGCGCAGCCACGTCGGGCACCTTGACGCCCGCGCCGCGCCGCGGCGGCTCGGACACGTTCAGCGTTCGGATGCGCGGCGCCACGTCGACGCCGAGTTCGGCCGCCGTGAGCACCTGCAGCGGCTTTTTCTTGGCCTTCATGATGTTGGGCAGGGTGACGTAGCGCGGCTCGTTCAGGCGCAGGTCGGTGGTGACCACCGCGGGCAGTCGCAGCCGCAAGGTCTCAAAGCCGCCGTCGACCTCGCGGGTGACCAGCAGCGCGTTGTCGCTCACTTCGACCTTGGAGGCAAAGGTTCCCTGCGGCATGCCGGCCAGCGCGGCGAGCATCTGGCCGGTCTGGTTGCAGTCGTCGTCGATGGCCTGCTTGCCGAGGATCACCAGGCCGGGCTGCTCGCGGTCGACGATCGCCTTGAGCAGCTTGGCCACGGCCAGTGGCTGCAGTTCTTCTGCCGTCTCGACCAGCAGGCCACGGTCTGCGCCGATGGCCATGGCCGTGCGCAGCACATCCTGGCTGGCTGCCGTGCCGCACGACACCACGACCACCTCGCTGGCCGAGCCCGCCTCCTTGAGGCGTACCGCGGCCTCGACGGCGATCTCGTCGAAGGGGTTCATCGACATCTTCACGTTCGCGACATCCATGCCGCTGCCGTCGGACTTCACCCGGACCTTCACGTTGTAGTCCACCACCCGCTTGATAGCCACCAACACCTTCATCGACTGCCTCTCCGTTTCGCCATGTTCGCTGTTACCAGCAGCTTCAAACCGTCCAGCTCACCATGCGCATCTCGCACATTTCGTGGACCGCATACTTCGGGCCCTCACGACCGAAGCCCGAGTCCTTGCTGCCGCCATAAGGCATCAGGTCGACCCGCGAGCTCGAGGTTTCGTTGATGTGCACGCCGCCCACCTGGAGCCGGCGCACCGCCTTCATCGCGTCGTCCAGCCGGTTGGTGAACACGCCGGTGGCCAGGCCGAACGGCGTCGAGTTGACCCGCACGATGGCCTCGTCGATGTGGTCGAAGGACTCCAGGCTCATGACCGGACCGAAGACCTCCTGGCAGCTGACTTCACAGTCCCGCGCAACATCCGCCAGCAGCGTCGGCGGCACCACCGCGCCCTGGCGCGGGCCGCCGGCGATCAATCGCGCTCCCTGGCCCACGGCATGCTGGATCCATCGGTCTATCCGCTCGGCAGCGGCCAGGCTGATGACCGGTCCCACCTGAGTGGCAGGATCGCGCGGATCGCCGCTGGCGAGCGCCTGGACCGCCGTCTTCAGTCTCTCCTCCACCTCCGCCATGCGGCTGCGAGCGACCAGCAAGGTCTGGATCGACGTGCAAACCTGGCCTGCCTTGCGGTAGGCAGCGCCGACGATCTTCGGGATCGCCGCATCGAGGTTGGCATCCGCGCACAGCACGGTGAACGCGATGCTGCCGAGTTCCATCTGGGTGCGACGCAGCCCTGCACGGCGCTGGATGTCGCGCCCCACCTCGGTGCTGCCGGTGAAGGCGAAGAAGCGGATGACGGGCTCGTCGATCAGCCAGTGCGCCACTTGCGCGCCGCCGTGCAACACCGACACCATGCCCTTGGGCAGGCCCGCTTCGATCAAGGCGGCGGCGATCATGACGGCGCTGCGAGGCGTGCTGCTCGAAGGCTTGACGATCACGGCATTGCCGGCCGCCAGCGCCGGGGCAACCTTGTGGGCCACCGTGTTGACCGGCGCATTGAAGGGCGTGATGGCGCAGACCACGCCGAGCGGCACCGGGATGGTGAAGCCGAAGCGGCCGGCCGCCTGTGGCGCGCCCTCGAGCGGAACCATCTCGCCGGTCAGGCGTCGGGCTTCCTCGGCCGAGAGCCGGAAGGTTTGGACGCAGCGCCGCAACTCGCCCTGCGCATCGGCCAGCGGAAATCCCGCCTCGGTCTGGATGACATCGACGAAACGTGCGCTGTCGCGCTCGATCAGGTCGGCCGCGCGGTCGAGAATGGCGCCGCGGTCATGGGCATTGAGCTCGGACCGCTCGAATGCGGCCTGCGCGGCGGCCGCGGCCTGCTGCACCTGCTGCTGCGAGGCAACGTGCATGCGGGCACAAGGTGCCAGCGAGTACTTGTCCAGCACCTCGACGAACTCGGTGCCGTCCTGCCACTGGCCGTCGATCAACAGGCGGACGTCGGAGAGCTTCGACGATCGGTCATGCATGGTCATCATCCTGGGTAAATGTGCGCCCGGCGTGCGGGACGCCTGTGGCAGTTCATAAGCCAAAGACGGCTCAGGTGCCGGTAAAATTCGCATCCCGGCGGGCGGCCGAAGCCTCCACGCCTTCCTTGTAGTCCTGGGTCTCACGCAGCCAGTTCTGTTCGAATGACTCCCGCTCGGTGGCGGCGCGGAAAGCCAGGAGCAGCTCGGCGTTCAGCGCCTCGCGGGTCGCCTGGACCGAGAGCGGCGCCGCCTTGGCCAGTTCCCGGGCCATCTCGATGGCGACCGGCCGGACCTCGTCCTGCGGCACCAGGCGGTCGGCCAGGCCGATGGCATGTGCCTCCTCGCCGGTGATGCGCTTGCCGGTCAGCATCAGCCAGCGCGCCTGCTGGTGACCGACGAGCCGGGGCAGCGTGACCGTCAGCCCGAACCCCGGAAAGAACCCGATGGCGGTGAAGTTGGCGGAGAAGCGGGCTTCCTTGCAGGTGACGCGGAAGTCCGGGAAGACCGCAAGGCCGAGCCCGGCGCCAATCGCGGCACCGTGCACCGCGGCGACGATGGGCTTGCGCGTCGCCATCAGGCGACGCGCCTCCTTGTACGGATGGCGCTTGGCGGGCACGAACTTCTCGCCGCGGGCCTCGGTCTCCAGCCGCTGCTTCAAGTTGCCGCCGGCGCAGAAGTGCTTGCCCGCCGCCGCCAGCACCACGCTGCGGCACTGTGGATCGCGGTCCAGGGCCTCCAGCGCGGTGGCCAGATTGCCAAGCAGGTCGACATCGACGAAATTGTTCGGCGGGCGTTGCAGCTCGACGATCGCGACATGGCCGTCCATCGAGACGCCGATGTCGTCGAGAACCAGGCCCGATTCCAGCGTGTGGCTCATGATTCGAGCCTCACTGCTTGGCGATGTCCGTCTGGCGGACATCGCGCAGGTTGGTCTTGCCGTGGTGCCGGTCGGCCGGCTTGTAGCCCAGCGCGTCCTCGGCAATGATGATTTTCTGGATGTTGGCCGAGCCTTCGCCGTTGTAGAGCATGTCGGCGTAGACCCGCATCCAGGACACACGGTACTCGCGCGCCAGGCCGTAGCCGCCGAAGATCTGCTGGGCCTTGTCGGCGCACATCTTGGCGGTCTGCGAGGCGTGGTACTTGGCAATCGACGCGATACGGTTGGACGGCATGTCGTTGTCCATGCTGAAGGCGGCGCGATAGACCAAGCCGCGGCTGGCCTCGATCGCCGTCGCCATCTCGGCGATTGAATCCTGGATCATCTGGAAGCGGCCGATGGGCTGCTGGCGCACCGTGCGCTCGTTGGCGTATCGCACCGCCTCCTCGAAGCATGCCTGGGCCAGGCCGAGGCACTTGGCCGCCACGTTGAGCCGCCCGGGCTGCAAGGCCCGCATGACGATCTTGAAGCCGTCGCCCTCGGCACCCAGCCGGTTCTCCACAGGCACCACGAAGTCGTCGAGAAAGACGATGTTGGTGCGGAAGGCCTTGGACATGCCCAGCAGGTCGACCGGCTTGGCGGTGAAGCCGGGGTACTTCTTCGGCTCGACGATGAATGCGGTGGCACCCTTGGCACCCGCATCGCGGTCGGTCTTCGCGATCAGGATGCCGACGTCGGTCTCGTTGGCGATCGAGGCCCACATCTTCTCGCCCTTGATGCGGTAGACGTCGCCGTCGCGCCGGGCGAAGGTTTTCATCGCGCCGGCGGCGTCCGAGCCGCTGCCCGACTCGGACAGCGACATCATGCCGATGGTCTTGCCGGCCAGCAGGTTGGGCACGTACTTCTCGACCTGTTCCGGCGTGCCCGCCATGTAGATGCAGGTCGGGCAGGTACCGCCCTGCTGGTTGTTGCACGAGGTGAACCGCACTTCCTGGCGCGACATTTCCTCGATGATCACCGCGGCGGCCATGTAGCCCATGTCGCTGCCGCCGACCGATTCGGGGAAGACGGCGCCGTACAGGCCGGCCGCGCCGGCCCGCGCAACCAGCTCACGCGGAAACTCGCCGCGCTTCTCGAAATCCTCCATCACCGGGACGACTTCGTTGGCCATGAAGCGGGCGACCATGTCGCGCACGGCTTCGATTTCGGGAGGCATCGTGAAATTCATTGTTTGTCCTTGGGTTCGTCGGGAACTCAGTCCCGTGGGCGGCGTCGGTACATCAACGTCGTCTTCATCGTCTGCACCACCGTGCCGTCCTGCTTGACGATGCGGCGGTCGAAGGCCACCACGCCGCGGTCGGGCTTGCTGGTCTCCTTCTTCTCGGCGACCCGCGCCACCAAGTGGACGGTGTCGCCGTGCTTGACGGGGCTCACCAGGCGCCACTCGTCGACGCCGAGCAAGGCCAGGATGGTTCCGTCGTTGACGCCGGCGGCATGCCACAGGCCGCCGGCCACCGCATAGACCAGCGGGCCATGGGCGATGGGCTCGCCGAAGGGCGTGCGCTTGCAGTACTCGAAGTTGGTGTGGATCTCGTTGAAGTCGCCCGAGATGCAGGCGAAGTTGACGATGTCTGTGCTGGTGATGGTGCGGGCCGGTGTCACGATCTCCTCGCCCACGGCGAAGTCCTCGAAGTAGCGGCCGCGGGGATGCTCGGGTGTGCTCATGGTCGTTCTCTCAAGATCTGTCATTGGCGAGGACCATCGTGCAATGCGACGACAGGATCCCGCCCTCGTTGTGCACCAGCGCCGCAGTGGCGCCATCGACCTGGCGCGCGCCGAGGCCGCCGCGCAGTTGCCGGACCACCTCCACGATGCCGAGGATCGCGCCTGCGGCACCGGCATGGGCATGCGAAAGCATGCCGCCGTTGGTGTTGACGGGCAGCTTGCCGCCGACGCGGGCATGGCCCTCTGCAAAGAACGCACCGCCCTCGCCAGGCCCGCAGAATCCGAGCTCCTCCAGCTCGATGATCGGCACGATGGTGAAGCAGTCGTAAAGCTGCGCCAGGTCCATGTCGCCGGGGCCGAGACCGGCCATGCGGTAGGCGCTGCGGCCCGACTCCTGTGCGCCGAAGTGGTTGAGATCGGGCGCGCACATCACGTGCTCATGGGTGTGCATCTCGCCGATGCCGAGCAGGTAGGCCGGCTTGTGCGGCAGGTCTCGCGCCCGTTCGGCCGAGGTCACCACGAAGGCGCCGGCGGCGTCGGAGATGATGCAGCAGTCGAGCATGCGCAGCGGGTCGGCGATCGGCTTGGAGGCCAGCACTTCGTCGATCGTGAGCGCCGTCTTCATCTGCGCATGCGGATGCAGCAGCGCATGCGCGCGGGTGTTGACCGCGACGCTGGCGAGTTGCTCGCGCGTGGTGCCGTGCGCGTGCATGTGGCGCTGGGCGACCATGCCGTAGAAGCTCGGGATGGACGCGCCATAGGGCTTCTCGAACTGCGGATGGCCCACGTTGGCGAGCACGGCGATCGCCGCCTCGCGCCCGAGGCCGGTAGCCCGGTTCTCGCCGGCGCACACCAGCACCGTCTCTGCGGTGCCGGCGGCAATGGCCTGCGCAGCGTGGCGCAGCATGATGCCGGGGCTCGCCCCACCAGCCACCATGGAGGCGCACATGCGCGGGCGCAGGCCCATGTATTCGCACAACGAGGCGCCGAGCATGGTGTAGTGCTCGGTGAACGAGTAGGCGGTCAGCAGGCCGTCGATGTCGGACGGACGAAGACCGGCGTCGTTCAGTGCGCGTTTGCAGGCCTGCGCATTCAGGCCCAGGCCCGACAGGTGCGGCACCTTGCCGATGTCGGACTCGCCGACGCCGACGATGGCGACCTTGTTGCGCAAGCTCATGCCGCGCTCCCGCCGGACTGGCCGGCCACCCGGGTGAACTGCGGGATCTGCATCCCGGCTTCGCCCCGGCGTTCGAACACCACCCGCACCCGGTCGCCGATCACGCTCTCCAGCGCTCCGGGGCCGACGATGTTGGCGTACATGCGCGGCCCCTCTTCCAGAGCGACGAGCGCTGTCACGTAGGGCGTGATGGCCGCGAAATCCGGGGTCGGCGCGCGGTGCACGATGCTCAGGCTGTAGACCGTGCCGAAGCCGCTGCAATCGATCCACTCAAGCGCGTCCGACCAGCATACCGGGCACTGGCCGCGGGGCATGAAATGGCGCTCGCCGCAGGCGAGGCATTGCCGCACCGTCAACCGGCCTTCGCGGGCTGCGGCCCAGTAGGCGCGCGAGTCGGCGTTAGGCTCGGGAACGGGCAAGGGGATGGACGTGGACATGGTGTTCGACGGCGTCAGGGCCTGCGGCGCACTCAGGGATCCGACCTTGGAATGCTCGTCTGCGCTCATGCCACCCACGGCTTGCCGAAGGCCGGTTCCTTGAACGGCGTCGGCGGCAGTTGCCAGGTGCCGGTCGAAGGCGGACGGACGTCACCGTCGATGTGCACGTCGATGACGCAAGGGCGGCGGTTCCGCAGCGCCGCGGCAACCGCGTCGCCCAGGTCCTCGCTGCGGGTAACCGTCATGCCGTCGGCACCGCAGGCACGCGCCCAGGCGGCGAAGTCGGGGTTGTAGCGTTCGCCGCCCGGGCCCTGCTTGCCCTTGTAGAAGGCGGTGCCGTGTTCGCGGCCGCCGAACATGCCGTGCTGGATGTCGCGGATGGCGCCCCAGGCGAAGTTGTTCCAAACGATCCAGACGCAGGGCAGTTCGTATTCCACCGCGGTGCAAACGACGTAAGGCGTCATGGTGAAGCCGCCATCGCCGACCACGGCCACGCAGGGCCGGTCGGGGGCCGCGAGCTGGGCACCCAGCACACCGCAGACGCCGAAGCCCATTGAGGAGTAGCCCCAGCTGTTGAGCATGCTCTGCGGCCGGCGCGGCTTCCAGAACTGCATGAACCAGTTGTGATGCACGCCCGAGTCGAGCGAAAGGATCACGTCGTCAGGCAGCACCTTCTGCAAGGTGTCGACGACGTACTCCGGCCGGATCGGCGTGGTGATGGCCGAGAAGTTGGGCCGAACGAAGCGCTCCCATTCCGCATGCCAGCCGGCGACCTGCTCACGCCAGCCGGCATAGGTGCCGGCGTCGAACAGCGAGGCTTCGTCGATGGCCGCCAGCAGCTGCTCGCAGAACACCTTGCAGTCGGCCACGATGCCCACGGTGGGCGGGTAGTTACGGCCGAGCTCCTGCGGATCGATGTCGACATGCACCAGCCGGGTCTTCGGGAAGTTCCACGAATAGCCCGGCTGCCAGCTCGACGACGAGCGGTCGTCGAAGCGGGTGCCGACGGTGATGATCAGGTCGGCATGCCGGCCCGCCTGGTTGGCCGGGTAGGCCCCGTTGCGGCCGATGAAGCCCAGGGTCTGCACATCGTCGGCCGGCACGCAGCCCATGCCGTTCGGCGAGGTGATCACCGGCAAGCCGAGCCGACGGGACAGCGCTGTGAGCGCCGGTCCGGCCTCGGACAGCGTGACCCCATGGCCGATGAAGAACACGGGCTGGCGGGCCGCCTTGAGCAGTTCGACCACCTTCCCCAAGTCCTCGGCGGAGGCGGCCGGCCGCTGCGCACCCATCACCTGAGAAGGCGGCGGCACCTCGACGTCAGCCTCTTCCTGGTAGAGGTTGTAGGGCACGTCCAGGTTCACCGGACCGGGTCGGCCGCTCACCATGGTGTCGAAGGCCTGCCGCAGGGCCAGCGGCAGCATGTCCACCCGCGAGGGCTGGAAACTGCGCTTGACCACCGGCCGCAGCACAGACGGGAAGTCGGCCTGGTTGTGCTTGTAGAGCTCCTGGAACGGCGCCCGGTTCATCTGCGATGTCGGCACGTTCGAGGTGATGGCCAGGAAGGCTGACGAGTCCGAAAGCGCCGTCGCCAGTGACATCACCATGTTGGCCGAACCCGGCCCGGTCGAGGTCAGCGTGGCCACCGGCTGGTGCCTGACACGGAAGTAGGCGTCCGCCATGTGGCCCGCGCACTGCTCGTGGCGCGGCGACACCAGGTTCACCTTGTCGCGCACGTCGTAGAGGGCGTCGAGCATGCCCACGTTGCCGTGGCCGCAGATGCCGAACACGTAGGGCACCTTCTGCTGCACCAAGTACTGCGCGATGACTTCGCTGCCTTTCATGACCATGCCTGCTTTCGCTGTTCTGTGTTGTGCGTCGGCTCGATTGGCGGATGCCTTCCGAGGACGATGGACTGTGCCGAGCGGGATTGGGCGTGTCCATTCACTTCTTCTTATTCGTGGAGCCGGTCTGGCTTACCAGCGGCGCTCTCGGGTCAGCAGCGCTTACCGTCAAGCAAAAGAAAGTCGACTCGACCGGCGCCGCGGCGGGCGCAACAATGCACGGCAACGGCCCCGTGCGCCTGTCCCCTCCAGTCGAGCCTGTAATGCCACTGACCCTGCCTGCCCCGCGCCGTGAAGTGCATCACCGCGCCATCGACATGCGCGCCTTCGCACGCGACGACGGCCTGTTCGACGTCGAGGCACGGCTCGTCGACCGCAAGCCCTTTCCCTTCCTGCGCGCCAGCTCGCCGGAGCCGGTGCCTGCGGGCGATCCGCTGCACGACCTCTGGGTGCGCATCACGCTGGACAGCGAGTTCGTCGTGCGCGACATCGAGGCGTCGTCCGATGCCACGCCGTGGCGTCTGTGCCGGGAAGCCGAAGGAACGCTCAAAGTCCTGATCGGCGAGAAGGTGGCCCGCGGCTGGTCGGCCAAGGTCAAGGAGCGGCTGCGCGGCGCCGCCGGTTGCACCCATTTGATGGAGATGCTGGTGACGCTGGGCACGACGGCGCTGCAGGGCATCCGCGGCGCTGATCCGGAACGGGCGCTCGCAGCGCCGTGGAAGATGGACAGCTGCTACGCATATGGCCGCGAGCGCGCCGTGGCGAAGATCCTCTGGCCCGAGCAGGCGGGCCCGGCCGCCACCGACGCACCCTGAACGCGCGCGCCGGCGACAGCGCTCGACGCTGCCCTACTCCTTCGGGAGCCGCTTCTTGAAGGTGGGCACGTTCGGCAGCACCTGCAGCCGCTCCGGCGAGGTCACGGCCAATGCCTTCATCTTGCCGGCGGCGATCTGGCCGCCGCTGCTGATGTAGGCATCGAAGAGGAAGGACAAGCTCGGCTTGCTGGGAAGGACGCTGGCGCCGCGAAACCGGGCGAACACAGCGCGAGGCCGAGACACACCAGGCGACGGCGTTGAATTGGGGGGCATGATCGGTACTGCGGCTCCAGGCGCCGTCCTGACTGGAGATGCCAGGCAGTATCTGTACGCCCCTCGGGCCGGTCCGGTCGCGTATTCTGGGTCCTCGGATGAGCGACGCTGACGCATCAAGGCGGCGGCATGCGGCGCAGGTCGAACGCGACCCGTACGCCGACCAGCAGCGACGCAGCCATGATCCAGAAGACGCCGGCCGCCCCGACGATGCCCCCGGCCGCACCGGCCATGAGCGGCATCGAGATGCTGGAGGCATTGATCATCATCATGCGCAGTGCGATCACCTGTCCGTGCCGGTGCGGCGGTGTGATCTGGTGCAGCAGGCTCATGACCATGGGTTGCACGCCGCCGATCGTCATGCCCATCAGCATGGAGCAGGCGCCCATCGCCAGCGCGGTGCGCATCAAGGGATACACCGCCAGCAGCACGCAGGCCGCGGTGAGCGCGCTCGCCATGAGCACCCACTCCCGAAAGTGCCGGCCGAGCCATGGCACCAGCAGGCGCACGGCCGCCGCCGCGATGGCGAACGAGGCGAGAATGCTGCCGATCGCCGAAGCATTCAGCCCGCGCGCATGTCCGAGCAGCGGCACCATGACGCCATGGATGTCCCAGGTGGCCGACACGAAGCCGTTCATCAGCAGCACGCTGCGCACGGCCGGATCGCGCCACAGGCCCTCGCCACCGGCGCCGGACCGGGACGGCCCGGCGGATGCCGGCAAAGCCGTGGCACCGCGCAGGAAGGCCCAGCTCACCACGGGCCCCACGCCCAGCAAGAGGAACGCGGCCCGGTAGCCTAGCGCGTCGATCACCAAGCCCGCCGCGAAGGGGCCGAGGAAGTTCGCTGCCGCCGGCGTGAAAGAGAGCCAGGAGAACACCCGCCTCAGCTCGTCCGCGCCGTGCGCGATCTGCCCCGCGTGGCGCTGCAGGGCAATCACCGCGAGCGCAACGGCACCGCCTTCCAACAGAGCCGTTGCGCACAGTCCCGGGTAGGTCGGCCAGGCTGCTGCCACCGCGGCGCCGGCGAAGGCGGCGACCATGCTGATATGCATCGGCCTCTTCAGCCCATGCCGATCCGCCATCCGGCCCGCCGGGATCGAGATGGCGAGCTGGGCCGCGCCGAACAAGGCCAGCAGCAAGCCCACGGCCGCTGCGCCGTGGCCGAGCTGCAGTGCCATCAGCGGCACCGCCATGCGCAGGCCCGACATGCAGGCATGCACGCCGCCCTGACCGCCGACGAGACGGACGATCTCGCGCGAGAGCGACTCGCGGGCGAACGGCGGGCTCACCTGGTGAGCCATGGAGCCCGTTGGGCGGCGAACAAGGACATTGCGAGTTTCACCTGCCCGATTGTCCCAGGCTTCATGGAAAGTTGGACCCGCCCCTTCGGCTAGAAAAAGCAACTGGAACGTCGGCGATCCCGGCGGCACACTCGACCGACGTCGCCTTGAGGGTGCCACTGGCATGCCAGGTGCGGGCGATCGACATCCACAAGAGAGACAACCATGCACAAGCGATCTTTCGTGGCGGCCGCACTCGCGTGCACTGTGGCCGTCGGTGTGCATGGCCAGACCTTCCCCGACAGGCCGGTCAAGGTGCTGCTGCCCTTTCCTGCAGGCACCGGGCCAGACACCATCATGCGGATGGTCGGCGAAAGGCTGGCGCGCGTGTGGGGTCAGCAGGTGGTCATCGAGAACCGGCCCGGCGCCAACGGCTGGCTGGCAATGGAGGCGGCCAAGCGCGCGCCAGCCGATGGCTACACGCTGGTACAGGTCGATGCACCACTGATCGCCGTTGCGCCCCACCTGTGGAAGAAGCTGCCGTACGACCCGATCAAGGACGTCGAGCCGGTGGCGACCCTGTACCGCACCTGGTATTTCGTCGCAGTCGCCGCGGACTCCAAGTGGAACACCGTGGGCGACCTGATCCAGGCGGCGAAGGCTGCGCCCGGAGGCCTGAGCTATGGCTCGTCCGGCGTGGGCGGCAACATCCACCTGGGCGGCGCCATGCTGGAGCAGGCCGCCGGCGTGAAGATGACCCACATTCCCTACAAGGAAACGCCGCAGATCTACATGGCCATCAGCAACGGCGACATCAGCTGGGCCGTGGGCACGGCTTCGACCACGCAGCCGATGCTCAAGGCGCGGAAGATCAAATACCTGGCCATCACAGCGCCCCAGCGCAGCGCCATCTTTCCCGATGTACCGACCGTGGCTGAGTCGCAAGGTCCTGCGCACTACCAGTTGCAGACCTGGGTGTCGATGTACGCCCCTCGCGGCACGCCGCAGCCCATCGTGAACAAGATCAATGCGGACGTCGGTCGGGTGCTGCAGGATCCCGAATTGCGGGCCTACATGGGCAGCGTGGGTTTCGAGATGCTGATCCAGACACCTGCCGAGCTGCAGGACATGGCCCGCAAGGACTCCATGGTCTTCAAGGACATCCTGAAGGACCTGAAGCTGGCCCTGGACTGACAGGCTGCGTCGCCCATCAAGGAGATCATCGATGCTCGGCGTCGTTTTCAAGGGTCATCGCAAGCTCGCGCTGCAGTCATTCGACGACCCCGTTCCCGGGGACGACGACGTGGTGGTCGAGATGAAGGCCTCCGGTTTCTGCGGCAGCGACCTGCACCACTACCGCGGGGCTCCTGGCGCATCGCTGGCGGCCAAGAGTCCGGGCTTCCTGGCCGAACACGGGCTGTCGCCCGAGAGCCCGGTCATCGCGGGTCACGAACCCTGCGGTGTCATCGCCGAACTCGGCCGCAATGTCGACCGGCGCGCCTTTCGCCCGGGCGACCGCGTGATGGTCTATCACTACGATGGTTGCCGCCACTGCGATCCCTGCCGCAACGGCTGGGTCCAGATGTGCGAGCGCGGCTCGACCGTGTTCGGCCATACGGCTCACGGCGGCCATGCGCCGTTCATGCGGGTGCCGGCCCGCTCGCTGATCCACCTGCCCGCCGAAATCGGCTACCGGGCGGGTGCAGCCATCTCGTGCGGCACCGGCACGGCCTTCGGCGCGCTGGAGCGCATGGAGATCAGCGAGCGCGACACGCTCGCTGTCTTCGGCTTGGGGCCGGTCGGCCAGTCGGCGATCCAGCTGGCCCGCGCCATGGGCGCGCGGACCTTCGCGGTCGACGTCTGCAGTGACCGAGTCGAGCGGGCACGCCAGCTCGGCGCCACCCAGGCCGTCAACTCGCGCGAAGCGGATGCGGTGGAAGCCATCCTGCAGTGGACCGCGGGCCGGGGCGCAACGGTGGCCATCGACTGCTCGGGTGTCGCCGCCGCCCGGCTCGCCGCGGTGCGCTGCACTGCCAACTGGGGCCGCATCGCCTTCGTCGGCGTCGGCGGAGAGGTCACGCTCAACGTCTGGTCAGACCTGATGATGAGGCAGCGCAGCATCATCGGCCACTGGACCTTCTCGGACGTCGGCATGGCACGCTGCGTGCGCTTCGTGGCCGACCATGGGATTGACCTTGACCAGCAGTTCAGCAATCGCTGGCAGCTTGCCCAGGCCGAACAGGCCTATCGGCAGTTCGACAGCCAGACCGCAGGCAAAGCGTGCTTCGAATTCTGACCGCCTCGCCCCCGCCCGGTGCCATGGCAGGCGCGCCGCTGCGGCGCATCCTCATGGCGCCGATGGCGCTGGTGTTCATGGTCTTCGCCATGACCGGCCTGGGCATGCCGGTCCTGCCCGTGCATGTCCACCAGACGCTGGGCATGAGCTCCTTCGTGGTCGGGACCGTGGTGGGCAGCCAGTTTGCGGCGGCCCTCGCCTCGCGCCTGTGGTGCGGCCACCTCTGCGACACGCGGGGGCCGCGGGTAGCGCTGCGCGCGGGGCTGCTCGCGGGCTGTCTCTCAGGTGCGGTGTACCTGCTCTCCTTGCCCTTCCATGCGTCGCCCGACGTCGCCGTGGGCGTGCTGCTGCTGGGGCGTGCCCTGCTCGGCGCGGCCGAGAGTTTCGTCATCACCGGCGCCTTGGCGTGGGGCATCGCTGCGGCCCCTGCCAGCCAAACGGGTCGGGTGATCGCATGGATCGGCATCGCGATGTACACGGCCTTCGCGATCGGAGCGCCGATCGGCGTATTGCTCTATGACACGATTGGTTTCTCGGCCATCGGCCTGGCAACGCTGGTGGTGCCGGCCATGGCCCTGCCCTTGCTGCGCCAGGCGCCCCAACGGGCTGGGCCGCCTGGCGCCGCCCGGCCGTCCGGCGGCATGCCAGTCCTGCGCGCAGTCTGGAAGCCGGGGCTCGGCCTGGCACTCAGCAGCCTCGGATTCGCCGCCGTGACGACCTTTGTCGCACTGCTGTTTGCCAGCCGCGGCTGGACACCGGGCTGGGCCGGGTTCACCGCGTTCTCGGCCGCCTTCGTGGCCGCGCGGTTGGTGGGATCGCAGTTGCCCGACCGCTTCGGCGGTGCGCGGGTCGCCGCGTGCGGCATGCTGGTGGAAACAGCCGGGCTGGCCTTGCTGGCCCTGGCGCCTTCGGCCACGGTAGCGCTCCTGGGCTCAGCCCTTACCGGTCTGGGGTATTCGCTGGTGTTTCCGGGCCTGGGGCTGGAGG
>NZ_VIDT01000679.1 GCF_006519715.1 Ideonella azotifigens | reverse complement strand
AGGTAGTCCAGCACATCGGCCATGCCGGCGTGCTGGGGAGTCTCGACGGCCACGCGGACACGGTGAGCACTCGCTTGCGTGGCGCCGTCGGCCGGCGCTGTCATGTGCGGCATGGACATGACGAACCCAGCGTCACAGTTGTCCACAAGCCCGGGCATTCCGTCATTTGCAGGTCATCTCTGTGACAGTTTTGAGAAAGGTGCCGTAAGCCCATGATTGGAAACGCCTTTCCCACTTGTGCAGGTTTTCTGTGGATAACTTTGTGGGAAAGCTTCATCGGCGTGCGCTAACTGCTTGATCCAGCGCGCTTTGCGACAGATTGCCCCAATTCGGAGCAGTGCTCATTTGTTATTACAAATCAAGCACTTGCCACGATTCGCCGGTATTTTTTCCGCTTTTCGCGAACGCCGCTTATGCCACCGTCTCGCCTAGAGTTTTTTGGGGATAAGTCAAGCCCCTGAGCGCTCACTCACCCTGCAAAACCCGTCGGACAGACCTTGGTATTTGCACCTAGTCAGGCCGCGGCGGGGCTGGCGCGCAAGGCCCGTGAGTGTTCGTGCACAGCCTGGACCAGGTCCAGCACCCGCTCGGGCGGCGTGAACTGGCTGATGCCATGGCCCAGATTGAACACATGGCCGTCCCAGCCACCGTCCGCGCGCTGCGGCCGGCCAAAGCTGTCGAGCACCAAACGGGCTTCTGCCTGCACCACTTCGGGCGGTGCAAACAGCACGTTCGGGTCCAGATTGCCTTGAAGGGCGACACTCGCGCCGACCCGCTGCCTGGCTTCGCCCAGGTTCACGGTCCAGTCCAGGCCGACCACGTCGGCGCCGCATTCGGCGATCTGCCGCAGCCACAGGCCGCCGCCCTTGGTGAAGACGATCACCGGCACCCGCTCGCCGCCCTGCTCGCGCTTGAGCTGCGAGACCACGCGGCGGGTGTAGTCCAGCGAAAAACGCTGGAAGGCGCCGTCCGCCAGCACGCCGCCCCAACTGTCGAAGATCATCACCGCCTGTGCGCCAGCCTCGATCTGGGTGTTCAGGTAGAGCGCCACCGCGTCGGCATTGACCTGCAGCATGCGGTGCATCAGGTCCGGCCGGCTGTAGAGCATGCTCTTGACCTGGCGGTAGTCGTCTGATCCGGCACCTTCGACCATGTAGCAGGCCAAAGTCCACGGACTGCCGGAGAAGCCGATCAGCGGCACCCGGCCGTTCAGCGCGCGGCGGATGGAGGTGACGGCGTCGAACACGTAGCGCAGCTTGTCCATGTCCGGCACGGCCAGCGCCTGCACGGCCGCCTCGTCCCGCACCGGGTAGGCGAAACGCGGCCCTTCGCCCTGCTGGAATGACAGCCCCAGGCCCATCGCGTCGGGCACCGTGAGGATGTCGGAAAACAGGATGGCGGCGTCCAGCGGGTAGCGCTCCAGCGGCTGCAGCGTGACCTCGGTGGCGTATTCGGTGTTGGTTGCCAGGCCCATGAAGCTGCCGGCCTTGGCCCGCGTCTCGCGGTACTCCGGCAGGTAGCGGCCAGCCTGCCGCATCAGCCAGACGGGCGTGTGCGTGGTGGGCTTGCGCAGGCAGGCGCGCAGGAAGGTGTCGTTTTGCAGCGGGGCGAACATGAAGCGATTATCCTGCCGGGCCGCTTGAAGCCCGCCGTGCACCCCTCATCTTGAGCGGGAACGCTGCCTCATGCCTGGGCGGCTGTCACCTGTTTTCTGATGGAGATCAACATGTACCTGACCTGGAGCGGCCTGTCCCGCACGCTGGCCCTGACGCTGGGCGCCGCCGCGCTGACCGCCAGCCTGAGCGGCTGCGGCTACAACGAGTTCCAGCAAAAGGACGAGGCGGTGAAAGCCGGCTGGTCCGAGGTGCTGAACCAATACCAGCGCCGGGCTGACCTGGTGCCCAACCTTGTGGCGACCGTCAAGGGCGAGGCCAATTTCGAGCAGGAAACGCTGACCAAGGTGGTGGAGGCGCGCAGCAAGGCCACGTCCATCCAGGCTACGCCGGAGCTGATCAACAACCCCGAGGCCTTCCAGAAATTCCAGGCCGCGCAGGGCGAGCTGACCAGCGCCTTGAGCCGGCTGATGGTGGTGACCGAGAACTACCCCAACCTGAAGGCCAACCAGGGCTTCCAGGACCTGCGCGTGCAACTCGAAGGCACCGAAAACCGCATCACCGTGGCGCGCAACCGCTACATCCAGACGGTCCAGGGCTACAACGTGCTGGCCCGCAGCTTCCCGACCAACCTGACGGCCAAGATGTTCGGCTACGACGTGAAGCCGGTCTTCACGGTGGAAAACGAAAAAGCCATCTCGGCGCCGCCCTCGGTCAGTTTCGACAAGCCGGCCTCGAAGTAAGCCCGCCATGCGGCTGTTCACCCGCTGGCTTGGCGCGCTGCTGAGCCTCCTTGCGCTGGGCCTGCTGGCCGCTGCGCCAGCGCAGGCCGAACTGGCCGTGCCGCCGCTGAGCGGCCGCGTGGTCGACCAGACCGGCACGCTCACGCCTGTGCAGGTCCAGGCGCTGGACGGCAAGCTGGCCCGCTTCGAAGCCGAGGCCGGGCCGCAGATCGTGCTGCTGCTGGTCACCAGCACGCAGCAGGAAGACATCGCGGCCTATGCCTGGCGTGTGGCGGACCAATGGAAGATCGGCCGGCGCGAGGTAGGCGACGGGGTGCTGGTCGTCGTGGCCAAGGGCGACCGGCGCGTGCGCATCGAGGTGGCCAAGGCGCTGGAAGGCGCGGTGCCGGACCTGGCGGCGCGGCAGATCATCGATCGGGCGATCAAGCCCGCGTTCCAGCGGAACGACTATGCCGGCGGACTGAATGCCGGCGTGGACCAGCTGATGGCGCGCATCCGCGGCGAGCACCTGCCGGCACCGCAGCCGCGCAGCGGCGTG
>NZ_VIDT01000678.1 GCF_006519715.1 Ideonella azotifigens | reverse complement strand
CATCGGAAAGCCCAGCTTGGCGATGGGCACGCCGAAGCGGCTGGCCTCGCCGCACAGGCGCAGGTCGCAGCAGGCGGCGATCTCCAGCCCGCCGCCCACGCAGGCGCCCTCGATCTGCGCGACCATCGGCAGGTCGCACCACCACATGGCCTCCAGCGCCGGTGCCACCAGCTCTTCGTGGAAGTGGGCCAGCGTGTCGGCCTGGAAGCGGAAGGCCGGGAACTCCTCGATGTCGCCGCCCGCCACGAAGGCGCCGCCCGCACCCTGCAGCAGCAGCACGCGCACCTGGGGCTGCGTGGCCAGCGCGTCGAATCCGGTGCGCAGCTCGCGCCACATCTGCGCGTTCAGCGCGTTGAGCTTGCCCGGGTGGTCGAACACCACGCGGGCCACGCCCTGTGCGTCGGCAGGCAGGAAGTGGACTTGGCCGGTCATGCAGAGAAGCGCATCAATCGAGCTTTGCGCCAGAAGCCTTGACGACCTCGCCCCAGCGCTTGGTTTCGGACGCGGCGAACTTGCCGAAGTCGTCGCCCCAGAGGTTGGGCATGTTGGCGCCCAGGCCGTTCCAGATGCCTTTCAGCTCGTCGCTGGCAAAGGCCTTCTTCAACTCGGCCTGCATCGCGGCGACGATTTCCTTGGGCGTTCCCTTGGGCGCCCACAGGCCGTACCAGGTGGCGACCTGGTAGCTCGGCACGCCGGCTTCGATGGAGGTGGGCACGTCCGGGAAACCCGGCGCGCGCTTGTCTGAGGCGACGGCCAGCGCCTTGATGCGGCCGCTCTTGATGTGGGTAGCCGAAGAGGCCAGGCCGTCGAACATCAGGTCGACCTGGCCGGCCATCAAGTCCTGCAGCGCCGGGCCGGCGCCGCGGTACGGGATGTGGGTGATGAAGGTCTTGGTCTGCAGCTTGAACAGCTCGCCGGCCAGGTGGTGCGAGGTGCCGTTGCCGGCAGAGCCGTAGTTCAGCTTGCCCGGGTTCTTGCGCACATAGTCGAGCAGCCCGGCCAGGTCCTTGACCGGCACCTTCTGCGGGTTCACGACGATGACCTGCGGCACGCTGGAGATCAGGCCGACCGGCACGAAGTCGGTGTCCAGCTTGTAGTCCAGCTTCGGGTACATGGCCGGGGCGATGGCGTGGTGCACCGCGCCCATGAAGAAGGTGTAGCCGTCCGCCGCAGCATGGGCGGCAATGCTTGCGCCCACGGTGCCGCCGGCGCCGCCCTTGTTGTCGATCAGGAACTGCTTGCCGGTGTTGTGCGAGAGCACGGCCGACAGCGGGCGGGCGAAGGCGTCAGTGCCGCCGCCGGCCGGGAAGGGCACGATGATGGTGACGGGCTTGGCCGGCCAGGCGTCGGCCGCCAGCGCAGTGCCGGTCATGGCGGTGAGGCTGGCGAGGGTCAGGGCCGACAGCAGGCGGCGGCGGTGGAAGCTTGGGGTCACGCTGGGTTCCTTTGGGATGACTTGTTGGAATGGGTGCGGGGTCACAGCAGCGCGGCGATGGCGCGGGAATGCACCACCTCGCCGTTCACGAAACGCGCGTGGCAGGTGTCGATGCGCGCCAGGTCGTACAGGTAGTTCACCATCATGCCGGCCGATTGCTTCAAGCCTTTGGCAGCCAGGTTGGCATTCGGGTTCAGCCGCTCCAGGCGGGCGCCGTTGTCCAGGTGGAAACGGGCCACCGGGTCGCCGCCGGGCTGCGGCGAAAAATGGTTCAGGTAGAAGGCGGCCAGCTGCAGCAGCGCCTGCTGCACTTCCGGGCGCATTGCCTCGTGCGCGGCCGGGCGGGTGAGGGCGGCGAGGTCGCCGTCGCCCGCTGCAAGCAGGAGGGTGCGCGCGGCTTCCAGTTTCGCGGCGGCCGTGGTGCGCACGCCGGGCAGCTCGGCAAACGGCCCGGCCTTGCCCAGCCAGGCCATGAAGCCGGGAATGGGCGAGAGGGTGCAGAAAGTCTTGAGCTGCGGCAGCTCGTGCTTGAGCTGCTCGACCACGCGCTTGATCAGGAAGTTCCCCAGCGACACGCCGCGCAGCCCCGGCTGGCAGTTGCTGATCGAATAGAACACGGCAACCTTCCAGTCGCCCGGCGGCAGCGGCTCGGCGCGCTTGGCGATCAGCGGCGCGATCGCGTCGGCCATCGCCGGCACCAGCGCCACTTCCACGAAGATCAACGGCTCGTTGGGCAGCTGCGGGTGGAAAAACGCGAAGCAGCGGCGGTCGGGCTGCAGGCGGCGGCGCAGGTCGTCCCAGCCGTCGATTTCGTGCACCGCCTCGTGGCGGATCAGCTGCTCCAGCAACTGCGCTGGCGACTGCCAGCTGACTTCGCGCATCTCCAGGAAGCCGGGGTTGAACCAGCTGCCCAGCAGGTGCAGCAGGTCGGCTTCCACCGCCTTCAGCGCCGGCCGCTTGGGCAGCCGCTCCAGCAGCGCATGGCGCAGCGCGATCAAGGCCGCGGTGCCGCCAGGCGCACGGTTGATGCGACGGAACAGCTCCTGGCGCGGCGGCTCGACCAGCTCGCTGAGTCGGATCAGCGCTTCGGCATCGGGCTTTGCCGCGTAGGCTTGGGCGCCTTCGAGCACCGCCGCCGGGTTGGGGCTGAAGTCGGCCAGCAGCAGTTCGAAGAAGTCGTCCAGCCTGCGCACCGGGCCGTCGTCTCTCAAGATCGCCAGCTGTTCGATGACGCGCCTGGCGATCACCGGGCTGCTGGCTTCGCCGCGCAGCGAGAGCAGGTCATGGCAGTCCTGGCGCAGCTGGCGCACCGCGCGTTCGTGGCTGCGCGCCTGGGCTTTCTGAAGCAGTCCGTCAAGCATTCGGGTGGGCCTTGGCGTAGGTCTCTTGGGCTTCCTGGTCCCGAAGCGCCTTCAGCGCGACGAGCTGGGCCATCAGGTGGTCGTGCATCGCGCGTTCGGCGCG
>NZ_VIDT01000677.1 GCF_006519715.1 Ideonella azotifigens | reverse complement strand
CCGGTTGCGCCAGCGCAATCTGGCACCGACCGGCGCGCTTGGCGGCATACAGCGCCGCGTCGGCCTGGCGGTAGAGGTGATCGGCATTGCAGCGGCTGTCGCTGCCAGCCACCACCAGCCCGGCCGAAAACGCGACCTCGATCGGCTGGCCGTCGGCCCCGTGCAGGCCGATCAGCCGCGTCGCCTGCAGGATGTCCTCGGCCAGGCGGCGCGCACCGGCCTCGTCAGTCGCCGGCAGGATCAGGCCGAACTCCTCGCCGCCCAGGCGGCAGAACACGTCGGACGCGCGCAGCCGCGAGCGCACGGTCTCGGCGAACAGGCGCAGCGCCTCGTCGCCGGCGCGGTGGCCGTGGTTGTCGTTGATGTGCTTGAAGTGGTCCAGGTCCATCAGCACGAAGGCGACCGGCAATTCGTCGCGCTGGCCGCGCTGCAGTTCGTGCTGCAGCAGGGCATCGGCGGTGCTGCGGTTGAAGCAGCCGGTCAGGCCGTCGTGCGTGGCCAGCACTTCCAGGCGCTGCGCGGTGCGCTCCATGCCGGCCAGCAGAAAGCCCCAGCCGGTGGTCATCAGCGTCAGGAAAGCGGCCAGGAAGGTCAGGCCCTGGCCCAGGCTGGGCTGGGTCAGGGCCTGGTAGTCGGCAGGGTGGAACCAGGCGTGCCAGGCCCGGCAGACCAGGGCCAGCACCGTCAGCGCAAAACCGGTGCCGACCATCAACAGCGAGCGCTCGGCCGCAGCCCTGTGCCGGAAGACCAGCCAGACCGCCGGCAGCAGGCAGGCGGCATAGACCAGCGAGAGCACCGAAGTGCGCTGGCTGAGCGGCCAGTCCAGCATGGCCAGGATGGGCAGCGCGGCAGCCAGCCAGCCCCAGCGCAAGGCCAGCGGCAGGGGCTGCTCTGTCACGAAGACCCAGACGGCCTGGCTGAACAGCCCGGCCCCCAGGCACAACAGCAGGTTGCCGATCAGCACGGACAGCGGCAGCGGCACCCAGGCCCGCGCGATCAGCGCAAGGAATCCACCCACCATTGCCCAGTTGCCTGCGACCCAGCAAGCCATTGCCGGTTGGTCGCGCCAGCTGGGCCTGGACAGCCCCATCTGCAGCGCGAGCAGAAGGAAGCCCAGTGTCAAGGCTGCGATCAGGGTCGGGATGTGCAGCGTCATGGCGGCTGGTGCGGACTCCGCCCCGGGGTTGCAAAAGGATGGGAACAGCCCACGGCAGGTCACAAGCGCAACACGTTGCCGGCCTGCCTCGGCACCGTGAGATTAATCACGCATTGGAGCGCAGGAAAAGGGGTGCAAAGATTCAGGGTTTACGCTAGAATCCATAGCTTCGACGACTGCAGCCGTCTGTACAAGCTCAAAAGCGCCTCAACAGCGTGGTGTGCTTGGCAGCGTGAACGCAACAAGGCAAGACCCGGCAGGCCGCCAACCACTTCACGGTGATGGGCAGCAAACGGCCGGGGCCAGGTTCGCAAGAACCGGGTATTTTCCAGCCCACCCGTTGTGTCGCGCAAAGCGATGCGCCCGTCGGATTTCGTCCATCCCCTTCGACCTCCCGGTTTTGGTGCCGCCCTTTTGGGGTGAGCGTTGCAGCAGGTCTTGCCTTTGGCCTTTGCACTTTGCGGTGCATCGGATCGTTGGCAGACGCGGTCGGTGGCGATGTTTTTATGCCCCACCGCGTGCCCAAGCTGGTTGCCAACTGTGCAACGGACGGCCGCTGAGGATCGAATCCATGACTTTTGAAACCTTGGGCCTCGACGAGGCCCTGGTGCGCGCCTTGACCGCCGCCGGCTATGAAAACCCCACCGACGTGCAATCGCGAGCCATTCCGGCCGCCCTTGCCGGCCGTGACCTGCGCGTGTGCTCCAACACCGGCAGCGGCAAGACCGCAGCCTTCGTGCTGCCGGCACTGATGAAGGTGCTGGCCGCTCGCCAGGACCCGGCCCAGAAGCCCAAGAAGGGCGAAGTGCGCGGCCCGCGCATCCTCGTGCTGGTGCCCACCCGTGAACTGTCGATGCAGGTGGCCAAGGCCGCTTCCAGCTACGGCCGTTTCGTCAATTACCTGAGCGTGACCAGCGTGGTCGGCGGCGTGCCCTACCCGGCGCAGCTGAAGGCCCTGCGCAGCCCGCTGGACATCCTGATCGCGACCCCGGGCCGCCTGATCGACCACATCGGCAGCGGCAAGGCCGTGCTGGAAAACGTCGAGATGCTGGTGCTGGACGAAGCCGACCGCATGCTGGACATGGGCTTCATCGAGGACATCGAGCACATCGCCGAACAGCTGCCCGCCGGCCGCCAGACCCTGATGGCCAGCGCCACCTTCGCCGGTGAAGTCGGCCGCCTGGCCCAGCGCCTGCAGAAGGATGACGTCGAGCGCATCGAGATCACCAACCACACCGAGAAGCACGAGAACATCTCGCAGGAAATCATGTGGGCCGATGACCTCGACCACAAGCACGCCCTGCTGGACCACATCCTGACCGACCGCGATGTCGACCAGGCCGTTGTCTTCACCAGCACCCAGATCGACGCCGACCGCCTGGCCGACCGCCTGAACGAAATGGGCCACTCGGTCGCCGCGCTGCACGGCGGCATGCCGCAAGGCCGCCGCAACCGCGTGCTGCAAGGCCTGCGTTCGCGCCATGTGCGCATCCTGGTCGCCACCGACGTGGCCGCCCGCGGCATCGACGTGCCGACCATCACGCACGTCATCAACTACGGCCTGCCGCTGAAGGCCGAGGACTATGTGCACCGCATCGGCCGCACCGGCCGTGCCGGCCGCTCTGGCCGTGCGATCACGCTGGCCGAGCGCCGGGATGTGTCGATGATCCGCCGCATCCAGCACTACACCACGCTGCCGATCCCGGTCGCCGTCGTGGCCGGCCTGGAACCCAGCCGCCCGGCGCCTGACAT
>NZ_VIDT01000676.1 GCF_006519715.1 Ideonella azotifigens | reverse complement strand
GCGGGTACGCACGCCGTCGACCAGGATGGGCGTGCCGGTGCCGCAGTGGCGTGGGTAGCCGTCGGCATAGCCGCAGGCGACGGTGCCCACGCGCATGGCCTGCTCGGCGACGAAGCTGCTGCCGTAGCCCACGCTGTCGCCGGGCTGCAGTTCCTGGATGCCGATGATCTGCGAGCGCAGCGTCATGGCCGGGCGCAGGTTCCAGTGGGCAATGTCGTGCTCGGGGAAATCCGGTGCGCTGCCGTAGCTCATGATGCCGGCACGCACCCAGTCGGAGCGGGCACCAGCGTTGGCAAGATGGCGCAGCGTTGCAGCGCTGTTGGCGAGTGAGCGCTCACCTGGAAGGTCATGCGTGGTGGCCAGCCAGGTGGCGAGCTGGTGTTCGATGCCGTTGTGGCCGAAGCGGTCGGCGTCGGCGTCGGAGAAGTGGGTGATCAGCGAGATCTCTTCGACCTGCGGCAGCACGTTGAGCCGGGCCCAGGCGGCGCGGAAGGCGTCCGGCTTGAAGCCCAGGCGGTTCATGCCGCTGTTCATCTTCAGGAACACGCGGTGCGGCGTGTGGGTCTTGTGCGCGGCCAGCCAGTCGATCTGCTGCGGCTGGTGCACCACGTGCCAGAGGTTCAGGCGCGAGCAGAGCTCCAGGTCGCGCGGCTCGAAGCAGCCTTCCAGCAGCAGGATGGGGCCGCGCCAGTCCAGCGCGCGCAGGCGCTCGGCCTCGGCGAAGTCCAGCAGCGCAAAGCCGTCGGCCGCACGCAGCGCGTCGAAGCAGCGCTCGATGCCGTGGCCGTAGGCATTGGCCTTGACCACAGCCCAGACCCGGGCATCGGGCGCGAAGTCGCGGGCCCGGCCAATGTTGTGGCTCAGGGCATCGGGATGGATCAGGGCTTCGATCGGACGGGGCATGACGGGCGGCGCAGCATTTCCTTGGCGCGGCGATTGTGCCAGCCGCCCCGCGGCGGCCGCGCCCCACCCCCGTGCTATAAACCGCCCTCGCTCACAAGGAGACTTCGCGAGACGAACGGGCCGCTACCGCGACACAAGCCCGACGCCAGCACCGCTCTGCCCTGCATGAAAAAAGGCTTTTTCACCATCATGTCAGCGCAGTTCTTCAGCTCGCTGGCAGACAACGCATTGCTGGTCGGCGCGATCGAACTGCTCAAAAGCTCCGGCGCTGCCCCTTGGCAGATCCCGGCGCTGACGCCGATGTTCGCGCTGTTCTACGTGATCCTGGCGCCGCTGGTCGGCGCCTTCGCCGACGCCGTGCCCAAGGGCAAGGTGATGTTCTATTCGAACAGCATCAAGGTCGTGGGCTGCCTGATGATGCTGTTCGGCGGCCATCCGCTGTTCGCTTACGCCATTGTCGGCCTGGGCGCCGCGGCCTATTCGCCGGCCAAATACGGCATCCTGACCGAACTGCTGCCGCCTTCGCAGCTGGTCCAGGCCAATGGCTGGATCGAAGGCCTGACCATCACCTCCATCATCCTGGGCGTGTTGCTGGGTGGCCAGTTGGTCGGCCCGCACATCTCGCCGATCCTGCTGGGCTTCGACCTGCCGATGATAGACACCGGCATCGACACGCCGCCGGAAGCGGCGATTGCCTCGCTGGTCGCGCTTTACGTGATCGCGGCGATCTTCAACCTGCGCATCCCGCGCACCGACGCGCCGCTGCAGCCGATGACGACCAATGTGCTGGCCCTGGTACGCGACTTCGGCCACTGCAACACCCGGCTGTGGGCCGACCGGCTGGGCCAGATCTCGCTGGCCACGACCACGCTGTTCTGGGGCGTCTCGGGCAACCTGCGGGTCATCGTCTTCGCCTGGGCCGCCGTGGCGCTGGGCTTCTCGACCACCAAGGCTTCCAGCCTGGTCGGCGTGGTGGCCATCGGCACCGCCGTCGGCGCCGTGGCTGCTTCGATGCGGGTGCGGCTGGACAAGGCAACCACGGTGATTCCCCTGGGCATTGGCATGGGCTTGCTGGTGATCGGCCTGAACTTCATCACCAACGTCTGGGTGGCAGCACCCTTCCTGATGCTGCTGGGCCTGCTGGGCGGCTACCTGGTGGTGCCGATGAACGCACTGTTGCAGCACCGTGGCCACAACCTGATGGGCGCCGGCCGCTCGATTGCGGTACAGAACTTCAACGAGCAGGCCTGCATCCTGGGCCTGGGCGCGTTCTACACCGGCATGACGCGCGTCGGCCTGTCGGCCTTCTCGGCGATCACCGTGTTTGGCATCGGCGTGGCCGGGCTGATGTGGATGATCCGCCGCTGGCACCTGCGCAACACTGTTGCGCACCAGGCCGAGGTCGAACGGCTGCTGACCATCGCCCGCAGCGACCGGCACTGAGCTGCCGATGAGCGCGACGCCTGCCGCATACGCGGCGCGCCGGCCCGTGGCCGCGCTGCTGTTCAACGCGATGATCTGGGGCCTGACCTGGTGGCCAATGCGCGCGCTGCAGGCCAGGGGCATGCACCCGCTGTGGGCCACCGCAGTGATCTTCGCGCTGGCGGTGGTGGCCATTGGCCTGTGGAAGCCCCGCGCCTGGCGCGAGCTGGCCACCCAGCCCACGCTGTGGCTGATCCTGCTCGCCGCCGGCACCACCAACGCCTGCTTCAACTGGGGCATCACCGCCGGTGACGTGGTGCGCGTGGTGCTGCTGTTCTACCTGATGCCGCTGTGGACCGTGGTGCTGGCGCGGCTGGTGCTGCACGAGCCGGTCACCCGTGCCGCGCTGCTGCGCGTGGCCTTGGCGCTGGCCGGCGCAGTGCTCGTGCTGTGGCCGGCCGACGGTGAACACCTGAGCCAGGTCCAGCCCATCGACCTGCTGGGCCTGGCGGGCGGCTTCAGCTTTGCGCTGAACAACATCATGCTGCGGCGCGAATCGCAGCGCAGCGAAGGCGGCCGCGGGC
>NZ_VIDT01000675.1 GCF_006519715.1 Ideonella azotifigens | reverse complement strand
TCCAGCGCTGCCACACGTTCGGCGAAGCCGGGTAACACCTCGTTCAGCGGCGCCAGCATGCCCAGGGCCTGGCTGCCCTGGCCGGGGAACAGGAAGGCCAGCGCCGGTTCGCCCGGCGGCGAAGGATCGAAATACAGGCCGAGCCGGGCATCGGCGATGGCGTGGCCGGGCTGCAGCGCCGCGGCAGCATCGGCCAACAGCCGGCGCAGCGCTTCGGGGTGCGCATCGCGTACCAGCATCACGGCCGCGCAGGTGCCGGTTTCGTCGGCCAGCGAGGCCAGCGAACGGGCACCGCTGGCGACCTCCGCCAGGCGCTGCCGGATCTGCCCGGCGTGTTCGCCGCGGACGCACAGCAGCGCCGGCAGGCGGGACTCCAACCCTCTCATCTACCACTCCCTTTTGATTGAGGGACCTTTGGAAGCGAGACAGCTACTTCGAGGCCTTCCTGGCGCGTACTGCTGTTTACAGGGTAGTCACATGTTCGTCACAAATCTGTCTCACGTCACCCTGATACCTAGGGATGAAACGCGTCAGCCCCCTAGAAAAAAGTGGAATGTGTCATCTACATGACGCATGCGAGAGTGCGACTTCGCACGCCAGCCGTGCATACGGGGTGCTGTATGGCACCCGGGCCAGCGCCAGGCGGACGGCCGGACGACGGCACCAGCGCATGCCCTACAGTCCGGCCGATGCACGACTTTTCCGCCCTGCAGCTGGACACGCCGCGCCTGTTGCTGCGCCCACTCCAGCCCACCGACGCGCCCGCGCTGTTCGCACTTTTTTCCGACCCAGAGGTGATGCGCTACTGGAGCAGCGGCCCATGGACCGAGATGGCGCAGGCGGACGCGATGATCGCCAGCGACCAGCGCCAGCTGGCCGAAGGCAAGGCGATCCGCCTGGGCCTGATCCGGCGCAGCGACGAGGCCATGATCGGCACCTGTTCGCTGTTCAGCCTGGTGCAGGACAGCCGGCGCGCCGAGCTTGGCTATTCGCTCGCGCCTCACGCCTGGCGCCAGGGCTACGTGCAAGAGGCCGTTGGCGCACTGATAGCCTGGGCACTCGGTCCGGCGCTGAACCTGAACCGGCTGGAGGCCGACATCGACCCGCGCAACGTCGCCTCCGGCCGCAGCCTGCTGCGACTGGATTTCCAGTGCGAAGGCCTGCTGCGCGAGCGCTGGTTCGTCGCCGGCGAGGTGTCGGACACGGCCATGTACGGCCTGTTGCAGCGGGAGTGGCTGGCCGCCCGCGCAGCCTCGTGATACGGTCACCCCTCTGTTTTCACTCGAACCAACAGGAGACCACCTTGCAGATCAAGTTCAGCAGCGTGCCGGTGGACGATCAGGACAAGGCCCTGGCGTTCTACACCGAGGTGTTGGGTTTCGAGAAGTGCGCCGACATCCCGATGGGCCCGCAATACCGCTGGCTGACCGTGACGGCGCCGGAAGGCATGGCAGGCGTGGAGCTGGTGCTGGAACCCATGGGCTTCCCGCCGGCCAAGGTCTACCAGCAGGCGCTGTTCGACGCCGGCGTTCCGGCCACCGCCTTCATCACCAGCGATGTGCATGCCGAGAAGGCCAGGCTGGCCGCCAAGAGCGTGCGCTTTCGCGGCGAGCCGGTCAACATGGGGCCCATCATCGCGGTGATGTTCGAGGACACCTGCGGCAACCTGATCCACCTGGTGCAGCCGCTGGTGGCACCGCCAGCGCCCTGACGCATGGGCGCCGCCGAGCTGCAGGCCACCGAGTTTGTCGAGGCCAACGGCACACGGCTGGCCTGCAGCGTGCAAGGGACTGGCCCGGTCGTGCTGTACGCGCATGGCCTGTTCTGCAGCCGCGCGGTGGACAGTCAGCGAGGGCTGGTCGATTTTTCTCCGGTGGCCGAGGCGGGTTGCCGGCTGGTGGCGTACGACGCCCGCGGCCACGGCGACTCGCGCGGCGGCGAACGGGCCGAGGCCTTCCGCTGGTCTTCGCTGGCCGACGACCTGCTGGCCCTGGCCGATCACTTTTCGGCCGGCGCACCGGTCTCTGTCATTGGCCTGTCCATGGGCACCGGCACTGCGCTGCATGCCGCACTGAAGCGGCCCGCGCGCTTTCGCAAGCTGGTGCTGACAGCACCGCCCACCGCCTGGCACACCCGCGCGGCGCAGGTTCAGGTCTACCGGAAGCTCGCGGCCGTGGCCGCCAGCGGCAAGGTGGCGCTGCTGGAAAAAGCAGTGGCCATGGCCCCGGTGGCGCCCATCTTCGCCAACAGCCCACGCTCCTCGCCGCTGGAAGCAGTCGCACTGCCAACGCTGCCATTGGTGCTGGCCGGCGCCAGCGCTTCGGACCTGCCCAGCGAGGCGGTACTGCAGACCCTGCACACCCCCACGCTGATCCTCGGCTGGGCCACCGACCCGGCGCACCCGGTGTCCACCGCCGAAACGCTCGCCGCGCTGCTGCCCAACGCGCAACTGCACGTCGCCCAGCACATCGCGGAGATCGCCACCTGGGGCGATCAGGCCGCGCGCTTCCTGCAAGGCTGAGGCCACGCATGCTGGCCGCCACTGGCCTCCTACACTGCGCCGTCATCACAGGAGGCACACCACCATGCGCTTGCAACCGATCCTGACCCTGCTCACCGCGACCGCGGCAGCCGCCCTCGCCGGCTGCGCCAGCAGCCCGGCACCCACGCCGCCCAACGTGCCCTTGGCACTGCAGCCGCCAGCGGGTCAGGTGCTCTACCTCGAAGCCTTGGCCACCGGCGTGCAGATCTACGACTGCAAAGCCAAGGCCGATGGTGGGGCCGAGTGGGTGTTCAAGGCGCCGGAAGCCACGCTGGCCGACCGCGCAGGACGTGCGCTGGGCAAGCACTATGCGGGGCCGACCTGGGAGGCGCTGGATGGCAGCACGGTGGTGGGCGAGGTCAAGGCCCGCGACCCGGG
>NZ_VIDT01000674.1 GCF_006519715.1 Ideonella azotifigens | reverse complement strand
GCGCGGCTGCTGTACGGCGGGCGCATCAGCCTGGCGGTGGGCCTGGCGGCCATGGGCATGGCGATCGGCGTGGGCACGCTGATCGGCGCTGCCGCCGGCATGTCCCGCGGCTGGGTGGACACCGCGCTGATGTGGCTGACCGATCTGTTCCTGTCGCTGCCGCAACTGCCGCTGCTGCTGCTGGTCATCTACCTGTTCCGCGAGACGCTGAAAAACGCCTTCGGGCCCGAACTCGGCGTCTTCGTCCTGATCGTGGGCGTGATCGGCGCGTTTGGCTGGATGCCGGTGGCGCGGCTGGTGCGGGCCCAGTTCTTCAGCCTGCGCGAGAAGGAGTTCGTCGAGGCCGCACGGGCGCTGGGCGCGGGCCGCATGCGGCTGGTCTGGCGCCACATCCTGCCCAACGCGCTGGGCCCGGTGATCGTGGCCGGCACGGTGGACGTGGCCGGCGCCATCATTGCCGAGAGCACGCTGTCCTTCCTCGGCCTGGGCTTCCCGCCCGACATCCCGACCTGGGGCCGCATCCTGTTCGACGCCAAGGACTACCTGGACATCGCACCGCACTGGGCGCTGTTCCCCGGCCTGGCCATCTTCCTCACGGTGCTGGCCATCAACTTCATTGGCGACGGCCTGCGCGACGCGCTGGACCCACGCAGGGTGTTCTGATGCGAGCGCCGGGCCGCCCCAAGCTCGCATCGCTCCCCCTCGGGGGGGCGACGCCGCAGGCGTCTTGGGGGTCGACATGACTGCACTGCTCGACATTCGCGGGCTGAAGACCCATTTCCTCACCGACGACGGCTGGTTGCACGCGGTCGATGGCGTGGACATCGCGGTCGAGGCCGGGCAGACGGTCTGTGTGGTCGGCGAGTCCGGCTGCGGCAAGAGCGTCACCGCCAAAACGGTGATGAAGCTGATCGACATGCCGCCGGGCCGCATCGTCGCCGGCCAGGTGCTGTGGCAGGGGCGTGACCTGGTGCCGCTGGACGCTGCGGCCATGCAGCGCGTGCGGGCCAAGGAAATCGCCATGGTCTTCCAGGAGCCCATGACCTCGCTGAACCCGGTCTACACCGTGGGCCGGCAGATCGCCGAGAGCGTGCGCCTGCACGAAGGGCTGAGCCGTGCAGACGCGATGGCGCGTGCTGTCGAGATGCTGCGCCTTGTGCGCATCCCCACGCCCGAGCGGCGCGTGAACGATTACCCGCACCAGTTCAGCGGCGGCATGCGCCAGCGCGTGATGATCGCGATGGCGCTGGCCTGCAGCCCGAAGCTGCTGATCGCCGACGAACCCACCACCGCGCTGGACGTGACCATCCAGGCGCAGATCCTGGACCTGCTGCAGGAGCTCAAGGAGCGCCTGGGCATGGCGGTGCTGCTGATCACGCACGCGATGGGCGTGGTCGCCGAAGTCGGCCAGCGCGTGGTCGTGATGTACGCCGGCCAGGTGGTCGAGGAAGCCGGCGTGGAAGACCTGTTCGCCCGCCCGCGCCACCCCTACACCCAGGGCCTGATCCGCTCGATCCCGCGCATTGACCGCGACGCCGTGCACAAGACCCGGCTCGAAGCGATTGCCGGCAGCGTGCCGCGCCTGATCAACCCGCCGGTCGGCTGTCGCTTCGCGCCGCGCTGCCGCCATGTCACGCCAGCCTGCACCACCGCCACGCCGGCGCTGCGCGAGGCAGCGCCGGGCCACAAGGTGGCGTGCATCCTGGAGCTGGTGCCATGAGCCATCCTGCTCCCACCTCTACCCGGGCCGAGCGCCGGGCCGCTCCCAAGCCGGCCCGTATCCCCTCGGGGGATCGGCCGACGTATTCGTCGGACGAGGGGCGGTCATGAGCATGCCATTGCTGAAGGTCGAAGGCCTGGTCAAGCAGTTCCCCATCCATGGCGGGCTGCTGGGCCGCGAGGTCGCGCGGGTGCATGCGGTGGACGGCGTCAGCTTCGAGCTGGCGCCGGGTGAGACGCTGGGCATCGTCGGCGAGTCCGGCTGCGGCAAGAGCACGCTGGGCCGCAGCATCCTGCGCCTGCTGGAGCCGACTGCCGGCGAAGTCAGCTTCGAAGGCCGCAGCGTGACCCGCGCCAGCCCGGCCGAGCTGCGCGCGCTGACGCGCGACATGCAGATCATCTTCCAGGACCCGTTCGCCAGCCTGAACCCACGCATGTCGGTGCGCGACATCGTCGGCGAGGCGCTGGTCATCCACAAGCTGGCCGGCAATGCGCAGCAGCGCGAGGCGCGTGTCGTGGAACTGCTGGAAACCGTGGGCCTGTCGGCCGACCAGATGCGCCGCTTCCCGCACGAGTTCTCTGGCGGCCAGCGGCAGCGCATCGGCATTGCCCGGGCGCTGGCCGTCAGCCCGAAGCTGGTGGTCTGCGACGAGGCGGTTTCGGCGCTGGACGTGTCCATCCAGGCCCAGGTCATCAACCTGCTCGAAGACCTGCGCGAGCAGTTCGGCCTGGCCTACCTGTTCATCGCGCACGACCTCAGCGTGGTCGAGCACATCAGCCACCGCGTGGCCGTGATGTACCTGGGCCGCATCGTCGAGATCGCGCCCGCCAAGGCCCTCTATACCGAGCCCCGCCACCCCTACACCGAAGCCCTGCTGTCGGCCGTCCCCATCCCTGATCCCACCGTCAAGCGCCGCCGCATCCCGCTGCAAGGCGACCTGCCCAGCCCCATCCACCCACCCACCGGCTGCCACTTCCACACCCGCTGCCCGCTGGCGCAGACCGCGCAATGCCGCGAGCAGCGGCCCGAGCTGAAGCAGGTGGCCGATGGGCACTGGGTGGCGTGCCATTTGCGCAGCTGAAGCAGGCGGCACAATGGCCTTTCCAACCTGGATGGCAGAGGCCTTCTCGATGACGCAAGCACCACCGCCCGACGACCTGGCCGAGGCTTTCCTGCTGTCCTTGCGCAGGCGTCGCCTGGTG
>NZ_VIDT01000673.1 GCF_006519715.1 Ideonella azotifigens | reverse complement strand
GTACTGGGCGGCGGCTACTCGGCGCGGCTGAACCAGGAAGTGCGCATCAAGCGCGGCCTGAGCTACGGCGCCTCCGCCGGGCAGGACTTCCAGGCCGTGGGAGGCCTGCTCAGCGCCGCCACGCAGACCAACAACGCCACCGCGGCGCAGGTGGTCGAACTGATGCGCGGCGAGGTCGTGAAGATGGGCGAGGCGGCGCCGGCTGCCGAAGAGCTGGACGCCCGCAAGGCCACGCTGGTCGGCAACTTCGGCCGCCAGATCGAGACCACCGGCGGCCTCAGCGCCGTCGCAATGGACCTGATCGCCCGCGGTCGCCCGCTGAGCGACGCGCAGAAACACGCGCCCGAAGTCATGGCCGTCACCGCCGAACAGGTGCGCGCCTACGCTGCCGGCCACTGGACCCAGGCCTCGCTGCGCACCGTGGTGGTGGGCGACCTGAGCGCTGCCGGCGACGCATTGAAGAAGCTGGACGACAAGGCGCTGGTGCTGGACGCGGCGCAGCTGGACCTGGAAGCGCCAGGGCTGGCAAAGAAGCCCTGAACGCTGAGCGGCCGGTGGCGCGCCCCGTCACCGGCTGCTCCGCTACACTGGGCGCCTGGTCGGCAGTTCACCCAGGCGTCACCGTGCAGCGGCTTCTTCCGCTGCAAGCTAAACCTGCCCTGATCCTCTTGGTTGATTCGCAACCCTTCGGTTCCACGCCTTTGGCGTGCGCCGCTGCAAGCCGGTGACCCCAGCCCGTTCGAGAGAGCGGCGCGCGCACGCAGGAGTGCACCGATGCCTGAATCCCATCCTTCCTTTCCCGAAACGGCCGAACGTGGCCGCCGCTTGCAGCCGCTGCATTGCGAAGATCTTTCGACCTTCGCCAAGTCGCTGCGGCGTGAGCTGAGCGACCACCTGAGCGCACAAGGTGCGCCGAGCGACACGGCGCCCAGCCACCTGCAACTGCTCAACATGCTGGCCCGTGCCGCCGGCCACCGCAACCTGCAGGCCTTGCAGGCCGCGCCGGTGACCGCCGTCGCCGAGGTCGATCCCTGGGCCGCGACCGCGTTGCCGGAACCTGCAGCCAACGAAGACGCCGCAGCGCCACGCGAGTCGCTGAGCCCCAACGCTGCCAAGGCACTGACCCAGTTCGACGCCTGGGGCCGGCTGGCGCGCTGGCCGCACAAGTTCAGCGTGCAGCGGCTGGCCATGTGGGCGCTGTGGACCCGCTTCGAGCCCAACCGCCGCTACACCGAGCGTGAGGTCAACGAGTTGCTGAAAGCCTGGACCACCTGGGGCGACCACGTCACGCCGCGGCGCGAGCTGGTCGAAATGAAGCTGATCAGCCGGCTGCCGGACTGCTCGGCCTACTGGAAGAACCCGCAGCGGCCCAGCGACGAAGTGCAGGGCCTGCTGCGCGCTTTGCGCGGCCAGCAGAAGCGGCCGCAGCGCGCGGGCTGATGCTTCAGAGGCCGCCGCGCTGGTACAGCAGCGCGCGGCCCTTGTAGGCCAGCACGCCCGCGGAGGCGACCCGGTCCAGCCGCTCCTCGCGCCGCTCGAAGCCCAGCGCCAGCATCAGGCGGTTGAAGACCGCTCGGTTGTCGCGGTCCGGGTCGATGATCCAGACTTCCGCCTGCGCCATCGCATGCCGGCCGATGAAGCCGGCCAGCGCGGCGCTGGCGTCGCGGTCGTACAGCAGGTCGCTGCCGATCAGCAGGTCGAAGCGGCCGGTGACGGACGCTGCTGCATCGAGGTCGTGCGCCGCCGGATCCACAGGGTCGGCCAGCACCCAGTCGCCGTGGCGGTATTTCATCGGCGGCAGCTCATTGAGGCGCAGGTTTTCCAGCAGGAAACCATCGGCCAGCGGGTGGCGGTCACTGGCGGTGATGTCCGCGCCGCGCCGGTGCGCCACCAGGCTGGCCAGCGCCAGCCCGCAACCCAGCTCCAGGATGCGCTCGCCGGCCCGCACCGGGCGCAGCGCCATGCGCGCGGCCAGCGAATGGCCCGATGGCCACAGCAGCCCGAACAGCGACCAAGACGCAGACGAAATGCCCAGGCGCTCGGCAATGCCCAGCGGATCGGCAAACTGGTTGCGGTCCAGCAGCGAGCGGATCGTCAGCGACGCCACGCCGTCAACGGCGATGTCTTCCTGCTTGGTGAGATAGCCTGGCACGGCATGGGCACGAAGCCCGCGCAGAGCGCCTCGAAGAGGGAAAAGGTCGCCGAGTATGAGGCCTCAGGCGGCCGGCTCGCCCGCCGGTGGCTGCAGCCGGGTCGAAATGCCGTACAGCGCCAGCAGGCCCATGACATGCCCGATCGCCACGCCCGGCTCGCCGGACTCGATGCGGCCGATGGTCTGCACATGCACGCCCAGCCGGGCTGCCGCCGCGGCCTGCCCTTCGCCAGCGGCAGTGCGCGCAAGCCTGGCGGCTGCCCCCATGTCCTTGATGGCCTGGAGGGCCTCATCGCCAATGTCGACCGAAATCCGTTTGCCTTGCGCCATCGGCGGATTCTCGCCGCAGGGCGAACCGAAAAGCGCTTCAGCCGGCCGGCAGTTCGCCGGTTGCCGCCATGCTGCCCGGCGCCACCGGCAGCGACTCGCTGTGCCAGCGCAGCATGCCGCCGGCCAGGTTGGCCACTCGCGTGAAGCCGTTCTTGGCCAGCAGCACGCTGGCCTGCGCCGAGCGCACGCCGGAGCGGCAGACGGCCACCACCGGCTGCTGGCGGTCCAGCTCGTCCAGCCGGCTGAGCAACTGCGACAGCGGCACCAGATGCGCACCCGAGAGGTGGCCCAGGCGGTCGAGGAATTCCGGTTCTTCTCGCACGTCGACGATCTGCACGTCGCAAGGCAACGCCGGGCCGCCCCAAGTTGCCTTGTCCCCCTTGGGGGGCGGGCTGGGCGCAGCCGAGCCCTGGGGGCACTCACCCATCCGCTCGGCCAGCGCCA
>NZ_VIDT01000672.1 GCF_006519715.1 Ideonella azotifigens | reverse complement strand
AGTCCGCAGGCAGTGCCTGGCGCAGCTTGCTGCGGCGGCTGAAGGCGGGCCGATGAACGCCGCGGCGATCCGCCTGCTGGCGGTGGACGACCATCCGCTGATGCGCCAGGGCATTGCCTCGCTGATCATGTCGCAGCCCGACATGCGGCTGGTGGCCGAAGCGGCCGATGGCGACGAGGCCTTGCAGCAGTACCGCAACCACCGGCCCGACGTGGTGCTGATGGACGTGCAGATGCCGGGCAGCGACGGCATCGAGGCGATCGAGACCATCGTCGCCGACGACCCCGGCGCCCGCATCGTCGTGCTGACCACCTACGAGGGTGACGTGCAGGCCCTGCGGGCGCTGAAGGCGGGGGCCCGCGGCTACCTGCTGAAGAACATGGTGCGCAAGGAGCTGCTGGACGCGATCCGCGAGGTGCATGCCGGCAAGCGCCACATCCCGACGGCAGTGGCGGCGATGATGGGCCTGCACTCGTATGGCGAGGCGCTGTCGCCGCGCGAGCTGCAGGTGCTGCGCCAACTCAAGCAGGGCGGCACCAACCGGCAGATCGCCGATGCGCTGTGCCTGTCCGAGGACACGGTCAAGACGCACATGAAAAGCATCCTGTCCAAGCTGGGCGCCACCGACAGGACGCAGGCCGTGGTGATTGCGCTGCAGCGCGGCTTCATCAGCATTGTCGACACGCCGAGCGGGCCGCCCGGGCGGCGTTGAGGCTGCGCGGCATCGGTGCGGCAAGGGCGAAGTGACCGCTCAGTCGCAACTTGACTCGCCAGTCATAGAATGTGGCAATGGCCAAGGTTTCGTTTCGCGAGCAGGTGTTGAAGGTGCGGGAAGACGCCATCGTGGCGTCGGTCAACCGCTTGCTGGCCGAAAAAGGCTTTGACCTGATGACGGTGGACGAAGTGGCCGCCGACGTGGGCATTGCCAAGGCCAGCCTGTACCGGCATTTCGCCTCCAAGGAAGAGCTGGCCGCCGCGGCCATGGTCCGGGTGTTGACGCTGGCGCAGGCCTTCATGGCCACGCTGCCCGCCACCGAGCCCACGCCGCTGGGCCGGCTCAAGGCCGTGGCACGCTGGACCATGCAGTTGCAGCTGGCCGGCGAAATGCCCTCCCTGCCTTCGCAGAACTCGTCCCTGCGCACCACGCTGATGGGCCACGAGACCTACCTGACGCGGCTCAACGAGGTCAGCGAGCAACTCGGCGAATGGATCGTCCAAGCCCAGCAGCAAGGCTCACTGGACGATTCGCTGCCGCCAGAGCTGGTGCTCTACACCCTGTTTGCCCGCGCCTGCGACCCGGTGCTGCCGGTGTTGAAGGCGACCGGCCAGTACAGCGATGAACGCATCATCGAGCTGTTGCTGCAGACCTGCTTCGGTGGGTTGAATGGAGCACCCGGTCCCACGGGTACGTGAGACCACCCGCCGGGCGGGTTGGCGCAGCCGCCTTGGGGCGGCCCGGCGCCGGCTGCGCTGGTGCGCCGTCTAGCGTTGCTTCACAGCGCCCGGCCAGCAAAGCGCCGTTCAGACAAACAGGTTTTCGAGCCAGTTCAAGAGCTGGATGATCGGGCTCAAGGTCTGCGACAGGTCAGAGACCTGGTCGGTTTCGTAGTTGCGCTGCACCGGGCCGCGGTCCATCAGGTTGTCGAAGAAGGGCAGCACCGAGGCCACGCCCAGCTCTTCGACGCCGGTGCCGGAGAAGTCGACGATGCTCAGGCAGTGGGCGTCGTTGAAGTCGCGGAAGAAGGGCACGTGGTAGTCGACATTGGCCTCTGCCGCCAGCGTGGGCAGCCAGTTGGCCAGGTCGGTGCGCCAGAGCTGGTTGACCAGCTGCTTCTGAACTTCGGGGTCGCTGGCATGCACTTCGGGGTGAAAGTCCAGGTAGCTGAAGCCGGAGAAGACGTTGTCGGTCTCGAAGGCCAGGTAGCCGAAGCGGTCCTGCGGATAGGCCCGCGCCAGGCCGGTGTTCAGGCTGCCCAGGTTGTTGACATCCAGCGCCGGCAGGCGTGCGGCCAGCCGCGGGATCATGCCGCCGGGCTCATCCAGGCCCCAGGCCGGGCGGATCTTCTGGTGCAGCGGCAGCGAGGGGTATTGGGTGGACGAGGTGGTGCTGGCGCGCGGGGCGTTGAACAGCGGGCCCGAGTCGGCCAGCAGCGTGCTTTTGCCCTTGGGGGCCAGTGTGTCGCGCACGGTCGCATAGTTGACCGTGGAGCCGACGCCGCCGGCCGAGAAGCCGCCGACGAGCAGGTCGTCGGCCCGGCCGAGGTTGCTGCGCAGCCACGAGGCGGCGGCGCGGATGTTGGCCAGGCCGGCGTGGTGCTGCACCCGCGGTGCCGAGGGGTCGACATCGTCGTAGACCGAGACCTTGCTGCCGGCGTGCACGTCGCCGGTGCAATACGGCAGGTAGACCATGGTCCAGTCCTGCGTGCGCACTTTCTGGAACGGGTCCAGCCGCGAGGTGAAAGGCGTGACCAGGCCGCCTGCGGCCATGGTCTGCAGCGAGTGCATGTAGTCGGGCGGAATGCCGTTCGGGTTGCTGGCGCTGTACGGGCCTTTGCCTTCGCAGGCGTCCTGGTCCCAGCAGGCGCCGCCGCCTTCGAAGGTCAGCGAGACGTTGTGGTTCAGCGGCGTGCGGTTGACGAAGAAGCGGTACGGCGTGCCGTTGCCGCAGGAGGCGCCCGATTCCGGCGGCAGCTCCACCATGTCCCAGTTGAAATAGCCGGCATGGGCGGCCGGCAGCACGACCAGCGCCAGCAGGGCGCTGGCGCGTGCCAGCCAGCGGGAAGACAGGCGCCGCCGCACGGGCATGGGCGCAGTGGATGCAGGGTTCACGGTTGGGTTCCTCCGGTGGTGCCGGTGTTTGTGTTGTTGCCGCTGTTGCCGGCATAGACCTGGCCGCGCAGCGTGCGCAGCTGCTGGCTCAGTTGGGCTTCGT
>NZ_VIDT01000671.1 GCF_006519715.1 Ideonella azotifigens | reverse complement strand
TTGCGCCGATGGCAGTGCCAGCAGCGTGGTCGCGGCAAAGGCCGTGGCCGACAGCAGTGCACGCGGCACCGCGCCGCGGCGGGCAGTTTCAAAACGATTCATCGTGAGTCTCCAGGATGTTATCGACCGGTCGAAAGGACCGGACAGGAAGTCGCAGGCAATGGACAGCCTGCGCGAGGGAAAAACTCGGGCGTACGGTTGCGCGAAAAAGGCACACGGCGCACAGGCGCTGTGGCCATGGATTCAGTCAGGAAACAGCATGGCCACGGCGGCCTTCAAACAGGCGCTGCAGCAGGCAGAAGACAAACAGCAAGGCACCGATGACGATGCGCGTCCACCAGGAACTGAGGGTGCCGTCGAAGCTGATCAGGGTCTGGATGATGCCCAGCGTCAGCACGCCAAACAAGGTGCCTGCAACGTGACCGACGCCTCCAGACAACAGCGTGCCACCGATCACCACCGCGGCAATCGTGTCCAGCTCCAGCCCGGTCGCATGCAGGCCATAGCCCGAGAGCATGTAGAAGCTGAAGACCACGCCGGCCAGTGCCGAGCAGAAGCCGCTGAGCGCATAGACCTGCACCGTCGTGCGTGCCACCGGCAGCCCCATCAACAAGGCCGAGTGTTCGCTGCCGCCAATCGCATAGACAGTGCGGCCAAACGCCGTGCCGTGCGCGACGAACAGGCCGACCGCGACGACCACCAGCGCAATGATGGCGCCGACCGACAGTGAAGCGCCTTCCCACAGCGAGAAGCGCGCCTGCGAGATTTCGCCAAAGGTCTCGTCGGCCATGCTGATCGAGTCGATGCTGATCAGGTAGCACAGGCCGCGCGCCAGGAACATGCCGGCCAGCGTGACGATGAAGGGCTGCAGCCGGAAGCGCTGGATCAGGAAGCCCTGCACCGTGCCGAAGACCAGGCCCATGGCCAGCACCAGCGGGATGACCGCCGTCGCGCTCCAGCCATGGCGCTCGACCAGCGTGGCCTCGACCATGGTGGTGAGCGCAATCACCGAGCCGACCGACAGGTCGATGCCGCCGGCCAGGATCACGAAGGTCATGCCGACCGCGACGATCAGCAGGAAGGCGTTGTCGATCAGCAGGTTCAGGAAGACCTGGGCCGAGAAGAAGCCGGTGTAGGCGACCGAGCCGTAGGCGGCCATCACGCCAAACAGCAGGATGGTCAGCGCCAGCGGCAGCTGCTCTGCGCGCAGGCGCGGGCCGCGGCGCTGCGGGGCCGGTGCCGGCGGCACGACTTGCAGCTTGGACGGCTCAGCTCGTTCGATGGAAGGCGTCGTCATTTGGGGCAAGGCACTCATGCCGCACTCCTCGCCGCCGGCCGCACCGCAATGCTGCGCAGCCAGGTGCGGAAGTCGGGCGACTGCAGCAGCATCACGACAAAGACCACCGCAGCCTTGACGACCAGGTTGACCTCGGGCGGCACGCCGATGGAGTAGATGGTGGAGGTCAGCGTCTGGATGATCAGCGCGCCGATGACGCTGCCGGCCAGCGTGAAGCGCCCGCCGGTCAGCAGCGTGCCGCCCAGCGTGACGGCGAGGATCGCGTCCAGCTCCATCAGCTGGCCGGCGTTGTTGCCGTCGGCGCTCTTCACATTGCTGCTCAGCAGCAACCCGGCCACACCCGCGGCCAGGCCGCAGAAACCGTAGACGCAGACTGTTATCAGGCGCTGGCGCACCCCCGCCAGCCGCGCGGCCGCCGGGTTCACGCCAATGGCCTGGATGAACAGCCCGAGCGCAGTGCGCGTGAGCGCCAGCTGCAGCACCAGCCAGATGGCCGCGACCACGAACAGCGCAAACGGCAGGCCGAACAGGAAGCCACCGCCGAGGAAGAAAAACGGCGGGTAGTAGACGGTGATGATCTGCCCACCGGTGACCAGCTGCGCCACGCCGCGGCCGGCGACCATCAGGATCAGCGTGGCGATGATGGGCTGGATGCCAGCACCTGCCACCAGCACGCCGTTCCACAGCCCGCACAGCAGCGCCACACCCATGGCGCAGGCCAGGGCCAGCCCCATCGGGAAGCGGCTCAGGTAGACCGGCGCGCCGTCCTGCATCACCAGCTGGCCGCCTATCATCCAGGCCGCCACCGCGGCACCGATCGCGACCACGGCACCGACCGAAATGTCGATGCCGCGGGTGGCAATGACCAGCGTCATGCCCAGCGAGACAATGGCCAGCGGGGCGGCACGGTTCAGGATGTCGATGATGCTGCCGTAGAGGTGGCCGTCGCGCCAGCGCAGTTGCCAGAAGCCGGGGTTGAAGCTGGCATTGATGGCCAGCAGCAGCACCAGCGTGACCAGCGGCCAGAACAGGCGATGAGAAGTGAGCCGCTTCATGCCGGCACCCCGGCGATCATGTCGGCGATGGCGACTTCGCTGCTGCCGCCGGGCAGCTCGCCGGCCTTGCGCCGGTCGCGCATCACGGCAATGCGGTCCGACAGGCGCGAGATCTCGTCCAGCTCGGCCGAGATGAACAGCACGGCCAGGCCTTCGGCAGCCAGCATGCGGATCTTGTCCATGATGTCCTGCTTGGCGGCCACATCAATGCCGCGCGTGGGTTCGTCGAGGATCAGCAGCGCCGGCTCGGTGGCCAGCCAGCGTGCGAGCAGCGCCTTCTGCTGGTTGCCGCCAGAGAGCTGGCTGATCGGCATTTCGGCGTCTGCCGCCTTGATGCCCAGCTGCTGGATGAACTTGTCGGCCAGCACCTGCTGCCGGCGCGTGCCCAGGCAGCGCCAGATGCCCAGCCGGGCCTGCAGCGCCAACGCGATGTTTTCGCGGATCGACAGGTCGGCGACGATGCCTTCGGCCTTGCGGTCCTCGGGGCACATCGCCAGGCCGTGGCGCACGGCCTGCGTGGGCGAGCTGAGCGCCAGCGTTTCGCCGCGCAGCTTCAGCGTGCCGCTGTCGGCCTTGTCCAG
>NZ_VIDT01000670.1 GCF_006519715.1 Ideonella azotifigens | reverse complement strand
AATGGGCCATGGCGCGCGCCACCGATGGTTTGTGGAATTTGTTCACGCCCGATCACCCAGGGCTGCGGGAACTTCGCAACCGCGGCCTGAGTCTCGTCAACCAGCTGGCGCCGGTGAAGCGCTGGCTCGCCAGCCACGCGCTGGATGTCTGAAGCCCACCAGGACCTGAAATGACTTCCTTCTCTCGCGCGGCCACTGCCGCATTGCTGGGCGCGCTGTCGCTGGCCTTCGCCGGCACCACGCTGGCCGATGAAGCCGCGATCCGCAAGACCCTGGCCGACCGCATGCCCGGCCTGCCCAAGATCGACGAGGTCAGCAAGACCTCGATGCCCGGGCTGTGGGAAGTGCGCATGGGCACCGACGTGGTCTACAGCGATGACACCGGCAACTACATCATCGAGGGCTCGCTGTTCGAGACCAAGACCAAGAGCGACCTGACCAAGGCCCGCATCGACAAGCTGACCGCGATCGACTTCGACCAGCTGCCGGTCAAGGACGCGCTGGTGGTGAAGCAGGGCACCGGCGCGCGCAAGATCGCCGTCTTTGCCGACCCGAACTGCGGCTACTGCAAGCGCCTGGAAAAGGACTTGCTGACGCTGAAGGACGTGACGATCTACACCTACGTCATTCCCATCCTGGGTGGTGACTCGCCTGCGAAGTCGCGTGACATCTGGTGTGCCAAGGATTCGATGAAGACCTGGCGCAACTGGATGATCGACGGCGCGCAGCCGCCGAAGTCGATTGGCGAGTGCGATTCCACCGCCATCAGCCGCAATTCCGAGCTGGCGCGCAAATACAAGGTCAACGGCACGCCGGCCATCGTCTTCGAAGACGGCACCCGTTCGCCGGGCGCGATGCCGGCAGCGGCCATCGAGAAGCAACTGGGCGCCCAGAAGGTCAGCAGCAGCAAGGGCTGAGCACCGGCCCGGAAACCTGGCCAAAGGAAGCGGTGGGAAGCCTGTCTTTTTCCCGCTTCTGTGTTGCGCAGCAGCCGCTGCGGCAGCTTGACATGCGGTCACAATGGCGGTTCATGAGCCTCCTGTCCGCCTCCGGTCCTGCCCACCCCACCTTGCCTGAGGCGGCCGAGCCGCCGCCGCGGGCCCGCTGGCTTGCCTACCTGGGCTTGCTGCCGTTTTTCCTCGGTGCGCTGGTGATCTGGAACCTGCAAGGCGAGGACCGGGACCGGCTGGCCCTGGTCCTGGCCAGCTACGCTGGGGTCATCGTGGCCTTCCTCGGCGGCATTCACTGGGGCCTGGCAATGCGTGTCGATCCTCAGGGGCCGCGCAGTTTCGGCTGGGCGGTGGTGCCGCCCATCGTTGCCGGTGTCGGCATGGCGATGCCGGCTGCGGCCGGGCTGGCCTTGTTGGGGCTGGCGCTGGTGGTCTGCTACCTGGTTGACCGCCGCTTGTACCCCGCAGGCGGCATGGCCCACTGGCTGACGCTGCGTTTTCGCCTGAGCATGCTCGCAGCGCTGTGCTGCTTCCTCGGTGCCGCTGGCGCCTGAGCTTCGGCGGACCCTCCGTCAGACACCCACTGAACGATGATTGCCTACCGCATTGACGTGGCCGACGCGGCCACGCACCGTTTTCGCGTCACGCTCAGCGTGCCGGCACCCGAAGCCGAAACCACGCTGAGCCTGCCGGTGTGGATCCCGGGCAGCTACATGGTGCGCGAGTTCGGCCGCCACCTGAGCCAGCTGCAAGCCACGCAGGGCAAGCAGCCGGTGGTGCTGGAGCAACTGGACAAGACCACCTGGCGCGCCGCCTGCAAGGGCCGCGGCACGCTCACCGTGCAGTACGAGGCCTATGCCTTCGACACGTCCGTGCGCACCGCCTACCTGGACGACAGCCGCGGCTTCTTCAACGCCACCAGCCTGTGCCTTCGCGTGCACGGCCAGGAAGCGCAGCCGCACCAGGTGCAGATCGGCACGCTGCCCAAGGGCTGGGATGTGGCAACGGCCATGCCCGTGGCCGAAGGCAAGCGCAGCTACCTGAGCGCCGACTACGACGAGCTGGTCGACCACCCGTTCGAGCTGGGCACGTTCTGGCGCGGCGAGTTCGAGACGAATGGCGCGCGGCACGAGTTTGTCGTCTCCGGTGCCTGGCCGGGCTTCGACGGCGAGCGCCTGCTGGCCGACACCAAGCGCATCTGCTCCACCCAGATCAGCTTCTGGCACGGCAAGAAGAAGCCGCCGTTCAAGCACTACGTGTTCATGCTGAACGCGGTGGAGGACGGCTATGGCGGCCTGGAGCACCGCGCCAGCACCGCCCTCATTGCCAACCGCCGCGACCTGCCGCGCGCCGGCATGGAAGGACTGCCGGACGGCTACCTGACGCTGCTGGGCCTGATCAGCCACGAGTATTTCCACACCTGGAACGTCAAGCGCCTGAAGCCGCGCGAGTTCCTGCACTACGACTACACGCAGGAAAACTACACCCAGCTGCTGTGGCTGTTCGAGGGCTTCACCTCCTACTACGACGACCTGATGCTGGTGCGTGCCGGCATCCTGGACGCGCCGCGCTACCTGAAGCTGCTGGCCCGCACCGTCAACGGTGTGGGCGCGTCGCCAGGCCGCCAGGTGCAGAGCGTGGCCCAGTCCAGCTTCGATGCCTGGGTCAAGTACTACCGCAGCGACGAGAACACGCCGAACTCGACCATCAGCTACTACACCAAGGGCTCGCTGATCGCCTTGCTGCTGGACCTGCGCTTGCGCGCCAACGGCAAGACCACGCTGGACGACTTGATGCGCCACCTGTGGACGCAGCACCTGGCCAGTGGCGTCACAGAAGAAGCCGTGTTCGCCGCGGTCACCGAGCTGGACAGCGCCGCATTGGCCGACGAACTGCGCAGCTGGGTGCATGGCCGTGGCGAGCTGCCGCTGTTGGCTGCCCTGGCCGCGGCTGGCGTCGGCCAGGGCAGTGAAGCCGCAGGCTGG
>NZ_VIDT01000067.1 GCF_006519715.1 Ideonella azotifigens | reverse complement strand
GCGCTGTAGAACAGCGTGCGGCGGGCGTCCACAGCGCGGTCTGTGACCCACTGCGCCCCCTCCTTGCGCCACTCGTAGCAGGCCAGCGACGCGCCCAGGTGCAGCCAGCTGACCGAGTCGGCCGGCGGCGGCTCGCGCTGCAGGAAGACTTCCATGCCGCCGTGGCCAATCTCGTGGCCAGCGGTGGCCACGAAGACGAAGTTCACACCCAGGTCGCTGGCCGCCACGCTGCGCGCCAGCGCCAGGAAGACCGCGATGCCGGAGCCACGTTCGCAGGCGCTGGTGAACCAGCCGGTGGTCGGCGTGGAGACGACGATGGTGCGCGCGGCATGGCGGTCCAGCCGGGCCACGACGTTGCGCCCGGCGACCTGTTGTTCGTAGCGGCCGTCGACGGCAATGTTCACCTTGTGGCCGGCTGCCTGCGCGGCCCGCAACAGGCCGGCGTCCGCCGTGCCCACGGTGAGCACTGGCACTGGCCACGGCGTGTCTGCCTGCGCGACGTTGTACGCATACGGCTGCTCGCCCGGGCTGGCAATGCTCAGCAGGATGGCCGCTGGGTGGCGCAGTGCAGCGGCGGCAATCGCGTCGCGCTGCGCCTTGCCGAGGTAGGCGGACTGGTCGTAGGGCAGCGTCAGCCAGACGATCTGGCCGCTGGCGTCGGCGCTGCCTTCAGGCGTAATGGGTGCGCTGAGGCGAAAGCTCGCCTGCTCGGCCGGTGGCCACCAGAACGGCCGCGCCTGCAGCTGCGCTTCGCCAACCGTCACGCTGGCGCTGTCCAGCTGGTACTGGCGGTCCATCGTGAACGGCTGGAAGCTGGTCTGCAGGCCGGCGTGTCTCAGCTCGGCGGCCAGCCAGTCACTGGTGGCCTGGTCGGCCGCAGAGCCGAAGCGGTGCTCGCCGAAGCTGGCGTAGTGCCGCAAGTCGGCATACAGCTGCGGGCCGGCAAGCGGATCGGGCGGCGGGGCCGGCGGCGTTGCGCAGCCGCTGACGAGCAGCGCCAGCGCAACGAGGAAACTGCCTGGCCAGCGCATCGCGCCTGCTCCGTCAGGCTCAGGCTGCCGCGCCTTGCCAGCCCTTGGGCACCGCGCTGATCAGCTTGCGGGTGTATTCCTGCTTGGGCGCATGCAGGATCTCCTCCACGCCGGCCTGCTCGACGACTTCGCCGTCCTTCATCACCAGCACCTCGTCGGAGATGAAGCGCACGACCGACAGGTCATGGCTGATGAAGATGTACGACAGGCCCAGCTCGTCCTGCAGGTCCTTCAGCAGGTTCAGCACCTGGGCCTGCACCGACACGTCCAGCGCGCTGACCGATTCGTCCAGCACCAGCACTTCGGGGTTCAGGCTCAGGCAGCGGGCAATCGCCACGCGCTGGCGCTGGCCGCCGGAGAATTCGTGCGGGTACTTGCCGAAGGCGCGGCCGTCCAAGCCCACCTTGACCAGCAGCTCGCGGGCGCGCTGCTCGCGATCACGGTCGTCCTTGCCAATGCCGTGGATGCGCATCGGCTCGATCAGCGCCTGGCCGATGGTGAAGCGCGGGTTCAATGAGGCATACGGGTTCTGGAACACGATCTGGATGCGGCGGCGCATCAGCTGGCGCTCAGCGGCCGAGAGCGCCAGCAGGTTCTTGCCGTCGAAGATCACCTCGCCGCTGGTTGGCTCGTGCAGGCGCAAGAGCGTCAGGCCCATGGTCGTCTTGCCGGAACCCGACTCGCCCACCACGCCCAGCGTGTGGCCCTTGCGCAGCTTGAAGTTGACGTTGCGCACGGCCTTGAACTCGCGCTTGCCGAACAGGCCTTCCTTCATGAAGAAGCTCTTGGCCAGCGACTTGACTTCCAGCACCACCGGCGCGGCCGGGTCCTTGGCCTTGCTGTCGGTGCGCGCAGCGCGGCCCTGGATGTAATCGTCGATCACCATCAGCCGCGGCGGGTTGTGATCCAGGCTGGGCCGGCAGGCCAGCAGCGCCTTGGTGTATGGGTCTTTCGGCGCGCTGAACAGCTCGGCCGTGGTGCCGGCTTCGCGCACCGTGCCCTGGCGCATCACGACCACGTGGTCGGCAATCTCGCCAACCAGCCCCAGGTCATGGCTGATGAACAGCACCGACATCTTGTGCCTGGCCTTCAGCGAAGCCAGCAGCTCGATGATCTGGCGCTGGATGGTCACGTCCAGCGCGGTGGTGGGTTCGTCGGCGATCAGCAGCTTGGGCTCGCAGGCCAGTGCCATCGCAATCATCACGCGCTGCTGCTGGCCACCCGAAAGCTCGTGCGGATAGGCCTTGAGCCGGCGCGCCGGCTCGGGGATCCCGACTTCCTGCAGCAACTGCTCGGCGCGCGCCAGCGCGGCCTTGGCCGAGAGGCTCAGGTGCACCTTCAGCGTCTCGACCAGTTGCTGGCCCACGGTGAAGACCGGGTTCAGCGAGGACATCGGGTCCTGGAACACGCAGGCGATTTCGGCGCCGCGCAAGGCGCGCAGCTCGGCCGGCGTGGCTTCCAGCAGGTTCTTGCCGCGCCACAGCACCTGGCCCGAACGCTCGGCGTTCTTGGGCAGCAGGTTCAGGATGGACATCGCGGTGACGCTCTTGCCCGAGCCGGACTCGCCGACCAGGGCCACGGTGCTGTTCTCCGGCACGTCGAAGCTCACGCTTTCGCCGCCGCGGCCCACGGCCTCGGCACGCACCATCTCACCGTTCACGCGCCCCATGCGGAACGCGACCTTCAGGTTCTGAATGCTCAACAACATGATGGCTTACTCCTGGCCGCGCAGCTTGGTGTCCAGCGCGTCGCGCCAGGCGTCGGCCATCAGCGAGAAGGCCGTGACGAAAACCGCCATGAAGACGGTGGCGGCAGCCAGTTGCCACCAGTAGCCGAGGATCAGCTCGGCCTGCGATTCGGCCAGCATCGTGCCCCAGGACACCTGGTCCACCGGCACGCCCAGGCCCAGGTAGGACAGGATCACCTCGCTCTTGATGAAGCCCACCACCATCAGCGACATGCGCACCAGCACCACGTGGCTCACGTTGGGCAGGATGTGGCGGAACATGCGCGAGAACGACGAGGCGCCGATGGCCTCGGCCGCCCGCACGTATTCGCGCTGGCGGTGCTTGATGAACTCGGCCCGCACCTGGCGGTACAGGCTGGTCCAGCCGGTCAGGCCCAGGATCAGCACCACGGTGCCGATGCCCCGGCCCAGCACGGCCGCGAAGGCGAAGATCAGCAGGATGTCGGGAATGGCGGTGAAGACGTTGTAGAGCCACTCCAGGAAGTCGTCGACCTTCTTGCCGAAGAAGCCGGCCGAGGCGCCCAGCAGCGTGCCGAGGATGGTCGCCACCAGCGCGGCCAGCACGCCGACGAAGACCGAGATCTCGGTGCCCTTCTGCGCCTTGGACAGCACGTCCCGGCCCAGCCGGTCAGCGCCCAGCGGCAGCGTCGTGGCCTTCACGGTTTCGGTCGTGTGGTACTGCTTGGCCTTCTCGGCCCACTCGGCGTAGCGCGGGGCCAGCGGGTCGATGTCGCTGAGGTCCACATTGGGCGTGAGCGGTGCGGCCACCGCGGCTGCGGCCTTCTCGGCCGCGCGTGCGCCGAGGAAGGTCGGCGGCGCGTTGGGCACGGCCACTTCCTGCTGGAAATTGCGCGCCACCACGCCGGTGGCCGACAGCAGGATCATCACCAGGAAGATGGCCACCACGCCCATGGACACCAGGCCCACGCGGTCGGTCTTGAAGCGCCGCCAGGCCGCGCGCCACACACCCTCGGACCGCTCGTTCACCTCGGCGGCCGTTGCATTCATCACTGCGCTCATTTCAGCACCACCCGCGGGTCCACAACCTTGTAGAGCAGGTCGGTGGCCAGGTTGATCAACATCGTCATCATCGCCAGGTAGACGGCCGAGGCCTGGATCACCGGGTAGTCGCTGCGGTTGACCGCCAGCAACACCTCGCGACCCATGCCGGGAATCGAGAAGAAGAATTCGATCAGGAACGAGCCCACGAAGATGCCCGGCAGCGCCAGGCCGACGTTGGTCAGGATCGGAATCATCGCGTTGCGCAGCACGTGCTTGAACAACACGCTGCGCTCGCTCAGGCCCTTGGCGCGTGCGGTGCGCACGTAGTCATGGCTGAGCTCGTCGAGGAAGAAGGTGCGGTAAAGGCGCGTCTGCGGTGAGATGCCCACCGCCACGGCCAGCAGCACCGGCAGCGGGCAGTAGACGATCAGGTTGGTCAGCGTCGAATCGCTCCAGCCCTGCACCGGGAACCAGCCGAGCTGGAAGCCGAACACGTACTGGCCGATGATCACGTAGACCAGGAAGGAGATCGACAGCGCGATGGTGGTGGCCACCATCAGCGTGCGGTCGGTCCAGGAGCCGCGCACATAGGCCACGCCCAGGGCCACCGGAATGGCCAGGATGGTGTCCAGCAGCACGATGGGGATCATGACGGTCAGCGTGGCCGGCATGCGGGTCGCGAACAGGTGGCTCACCGCCTCGTTGGTCGCCCAGCTCTTGCCCCAGTCGAAGGTGGCGATCTGCTTGATGAAGATCCACAGCTGGAACCAGGCGGGCTGGTCCAGGCCAAGCTGCTGGCGGATGGCGGCGATCTGGGCCTGGGTGGCGTTCTGCCCCGCCAGGATCACGGCAGGGTCACTGCCGAAGTACTTGAAGAGCACGAACACCAGCAGCACCACACCGATCAAGGTGGGGATCATCTGCCACAAGCGCCGTATCAGGTAAGCGAGCATGGGGGCAACAGCGGAAGTTGAGGCGCACCCAGCTTGTGGCGGGCTGCCAGTTGGCGAAAACGCGAGAGTGTAGGGCCACGCCCTTGTTGAGCTTTCCTCACGCAAACCCTGTGCCAGGCGCGGGAAGGCCTGGGTCGCGGATAGACTCTGCGGCTTTGCAACGGAAGCGGCAGCAGCACATGGGCCGGATTCGCAGTTTGGCGCGGGCCACAAGCCATGCGCTGAGAATCGCTTTGATCTTAGGGCTGGCAGGCGCCAGCCATTGGGCTACCTCTGCCACGCCGCCTGACGCGGTGGTGCAGAAGGTTTTCCGCTATGCGCTGGACGCGGCCGAGACCAGCCTGGACCCGGCCCGGGTTTCGGACACGTACTCGAACACGATCATTGCGCACATCTTCGAGTCGCCACTGACCTACGATTACCTGGCGCGCCCGGTGGTCCTGGTGCCGCGCACCGCCGTGGCCCTGCCCGAGCATTCGGCCGACTTCAAGACCTGGACGATTCGCATCCGGCCCGGGATCTACTTCGCCGATGACCCCGCCTTCAATGGCAAGCGCCGCGAGTTGACCGCTGCCGATTACGCGTACAGCTTCAAGCGCTACTACGACCCGCGCTGGAAGAGCCCCGTCTACGGCAACTATCGCGCAGACGACGTGCTGGGCCTGGAGGCGCTGCGCCAACGGGCCCTGGACACCAGGCAACCGTTTGACTACGACGCGCCCGTGGCCGGCCTGGAACTGAAGGATCGCTACACGCTGAGCGTGCACCTCGGCCGGTCCGATCCCCAGTTCATCCTGAACATGGCCAATCCCAACAACTTCGGGGCGGTGGCGCGCGAGGTGGTGGAGCGCTATGGCGAAGAGCTCGACGACCATCCTGTTGGCACCGGCCCCTTCAAGCTCGCCCAGTGGCGGCGTGCTTCGAAAATCGTGCTGGTGCGCAATCCCGGCTTCCGCGAGGACCTGTTCGACGCGCAGCCCGCCGCCGACGACGCCGCCGGCCAGGCCTGGCTGGCCAAGTACAAGGGGCGCCGCCTGCCGCTGGTTGACCAGATCGAGATCTCCATCATCGAGGCGGCGCAGCCCATCTGGTTGTCCTTCCTGGGCAGGGAGTTCGACCTGGTGCGCGTGCCGCTGGAGTTCGCGCCCATTGCCGTGCCCGGCGGCAAACTGGCCCCCAACCTGGCCAAGCAGGGCATGACGCTGGAGCGCACGTTGCAGGCCGACCATGTCTACACCTACTTCAACATGGAAGATCCGGTGGTCGGCGGCTACACGCCAGACAAGATCGCGCTGCGGCGTGCGATTGCGCTGGCCTACGACAATCGCACCGAAATCACCCGCGTGCGGCGCGGGCTGGGCATTCCCGCCACCAGCCTGGTCGTTCCGTACACCCTGGGCTACGACGCTGCGCTGGACTTCGGCTTCAGCGAACACGACCCCTCCAAGGCCAAGGCCTTGCTGGACCTCTACGGCTATCTGGACAAGGACGGTGACGGCTGGCGGGACCTGCCGGATGGCCAACCGCTGACCCTGCACTACTACACCACCGGCAGCGAGACCTACCGGCAGTTCAACGAGCTGTGGGCCAAGGCGATGAAGGCGGTCGGCCTGCGCATGGTGTTCGAGATCGGTCAGTGGCCCGAGCAGTTCAAGCAGGCGCAGGCCGGGAAGATTCAAATCTGGGGCCTGGGCAATACCGCCACCTCGCCGGACGGATCCAGCTTCCTGCACGAGGCCTATGGCCCCGAGATCGGCGCGGAGAATCTGGCGCGCTTCAACCTGCCGGCGTATGACGCCCTGGTGAAGCGCATTGACGAATCCCCCGAGAGCCCGGAGCGCCATGCGCTGCTGAAGCAGGCGCAGTCCTTGCTCGCGGTCTACCTGCCGATCAAGCCTCATGTGCATCGCATCCGCATCTACTTGTCCCAGCCCTGGCTGACCGGTTACCGCACGCATCCATTCGCGCTGGACTTCGGCCGCTATGTGGATGTTGACGCTGCCAAGCAGGCGGCGGCGATTCGCTGAGCGCCACACGCCCCACAAGGGCGGTTCACCCGAGAGTTGTCGTGACCAAGAAGACTGTTGTTTCCGCTCGGCCGAAGTTGCCGGCCCGCCGTCGCGGCCTGCAAGCCGCCGGCGCCGCAGCCGGCCTCTGGGCCACCGGCCTGGGCTGGGCTGCCGATCCTGCCGCTTCTGCCGCTTCTGCCACTGTGAGCACCACGCCGGCTGGGCAGAAGGTCATGCGCTATGCGTTCAAGACCTCCGAGACCGGCATGGACCCGGTGCGGCTGTCGGACCTCTATTCGCGCTATCTCACGGCCCACATCTTCGAGAGCCTGTACACCTACGACCACCTGGCTCGGCCCGCGCTGATCAAGCCCCTGACCGCCGAAGGCATGCCCGAGACCTCGGCCGACTTCAAGGTCTTCACGATCAAGGTCAGGCCTGGCATCTTCTTCGCCGACGATCCGGTCTTCCAGGGCAAGCCGCGTGAATTGGTGGCGCAAGACTATGTCTACACCTTCAAGCGTTTTGCCGACCCGGCCAACAAGTCGCAAAGCTGGAGCGACCTGGAGGAGCTGAAGTTTGTCGGCTTGAACGAGCAGCGGGATGAGACCATCGCCTCGCGCAAGCCGTTTGACTACGACCGCGTGGTGCCCGGCATCCGTGCGCTCGACCGCTACACGCTGCGCCTCGAACTGCGCGACACGCGGCCGCGGCTGATCGAATCGCTGGCCGACTGCAGCTTGCGTGGCGCGGTGGCGCGCGAGGTGGTCGAGCACTATGGCGACCAGATCAGTGCCCACCCGGTCGGCACCGGGCCATTCGTGCTGGCGGCCTGGCGGCGCAGTTCGCTGATCACGCTGGCGCGCAACCCTGCCTACCGCGAACACTATTACGACGCCCAGCCGGCTGCCGACGATGCCGAAGGCCAGGCCTTGCTGGCGCGCTTCAAGGGCCGCCGGCTGCCGATGCTGGACCGGGTCGAGGTTTCCATCATTGAAGAACCTCAGCCGCGCTGGCTGTCCTTCCTGAACAAGGAGCATGACTTCCTGGACGTCGTGCCCGAGGAGTACATCAACCAGGCCATGCCCGGTGGCAAGGTCGTGCCCGGCCTCGCCCACCACGGCGTGAAGGGCTACCAGTCCCTGGCGCCAGACCAGTTCCTCACGCTCTACAACATGGAGGACCCGGTGGTCGGCGGCTACACGCCGGAAAAGATCGCGCTGCGCCGGGCGATGAACCTGGCGATGGACGTGCGCCGAGAGATCGACATCGTGCGGCGTGGCCAGGGCATTCCGGGCCAATCGCCCATCGTGCCGCACACGTCGGGATACGACCCGAAGTTCCGCTCCGAGATGGGTGACTACGACCCGGCCAAGGCCAAGGCGCTGCTGGACCTCTATGGCTACGTGGACCGCGACGGCGACGGCTGGCGCGAGCAACCCGACGGTAGTCCGCTGCGCATCTGGCATGCCACCCAGAGCGATCAGCAATACGTGGCCTTGTCGGAGCGCTGGCAGCGCGACATGACCGCGATTGGCATCAAGGTCGAACTGCGTGTGGCGCAGTGGCCGGAGAACCTGCGCACGGCGGAGGCCGGCAAGCTGATGATGTGGTTCCTGGGCCTGAGCGCCGCGCAGTACGACGGCCAGGGCGCGCTCACGCTCTACTACGGCCCGCAGGCCGGTGCCGGCAACCTCGCCCGCTTCAAGAACGACCAGTTCGACGAGGTCTACCGCAAGATGCTGGTGCTGCCGGACGGCCCGGAGCGCGAGGCCTTGTTTCTGCAGGCCAAGCGCATCGCCGTGGCCTACGCCCCCTACAAGATCCACCTGCACCGCTATGTGACCGACCTGGCCCGCCCGTGGATCGTCGGCTACCGCCGGCCGCTGTTCTGGCTGGACTGGTGGCAGTACATCGACGTGGACGAAAGCCAGCGCAAGGCTTGAACGAGATGAGCAAAGACGTCTTTCCCGAATTGATTGACCGCAGGCGGCGCCAGGGCCTGGGTGTGGCGATGGCCGTCGTGGCCGGCGGCCTGTTCGCGCCGTTGGCAGGCCTGGCCACGCCCAGTGTGGCCGAGTCCGGTGGCCAGAAGGTGCTCCGCTATGCGTTGCGCGCAGCCGAAACCGGCTTCGATCCGGCTCCGTTGTCGGACCTGTACTCACGCATCATCACCAGCCACCTCTTCGAAGGTCTCTACACCTACGACCACCTGGCGCGTCCGCCGGTGATCAAGCCCCTGACGGCCGATGGCATGCCCGAGGCCTCGGCCGACTTCAAGGTCTTCACGATCAAGCTCAAGCCCGGCATCTTCTTTGCGGACGATCCGGCCTTCAAGGGTGGGAAGCGCGAACTGGTGGCCGAAGACTTCATCTACGCCTTCAAGCGTTTTGCCGACCCGGCCAACAAGGCGCCCAGCTGGAGCGACCTGGAAGAGCTGAACATCGTCGGGCTCAACGAGGCGCGCGATGAAGCCATCGCTTCGCACAAGCCCTTCGACTACGACAAGGTGTTGCCGGGCTTCCGTGCGCTGGACCGGCACACGCTGCGCATCGAGCTGAAGGAAAGCCGCCCCCGGTTGATCGAATCGCTGGCTGACAGCAGCCTGCGCGGCGCGGTGGCGCGCGAGGTCGTCGAGTTCTACGGCGACCAGATCGCCGCGCACCCGGTCGGCACCGGCCCGTTCATCCTCGCCAACTGGCGCCGCAGCTCGCTGATCACCCTGGCGCGCAACCCGGCCTACCGCGAGCGCTTTTACGACGCACAGCCCGCGGCGGATGACGCCGAAGGCCAAGCCCTGCTGGCCCGCTTCAAGGGCAGGCGGCTGCCGATGATCGACCGCGTGGAAGTGGCCATCATCGAGGAGCCGCAGCCGCGCTGGCTGTCCTTCCTGAACCAGGAGTACGACTTCATCGAGCGTGTGCCCGAGGAGTACATCAGCCAGGCCATGCCTGCAGGCAAGGTGGCGGCCAACCTGGCCAAGCATGGTGTACAGGGCTACCGCTCACAGGCGCCGGACATCGTCATCTCCGTCTACAACATGGAGGACCCGGTGGTGGGGGGCTACACCCCGGAGAGGATCGCGCTGCGCCGGGCCATGAACCTGGCAATGGACATCCGGGCCGAGATCGACATCGTGCGTCGCGGCCAGGGCTACACGGCGCAGTCGCCGTTCATTCCGAACACCTCCGGATACGACCCGAAGTTCAAGTCCGAGATGGGTGATTACGACCCGGCCCGGTCCAAGGCGCTGCTGGACCTTTACGGCTACCTGGACCGCGACGGCGATGGCTGGCGCGAGCAGCCCGATGGCAGCCCGCTGCGCGTGTGGCGTGCCAGCCAGACCGACCAGCTCTCGCGTGCGCTGGACGAACGCTGGCAGCGCGACATGAAGGCCATTGGCATCAGGGCCGAGATCCGCCCGGCGCAGTGGCCCGAGAACCTGCGCGCGGTGCAGGCTGGCAGCCTGATGATGTGGTGGCTGGGCATCAGCGCAGCGCAGTACGACGGACAAAGCACGCTGGGCCTGTACTACGGCCCGCAGGCCGGCAGCGGCAACTACGCCCGCTTCAAGAACGAGCAGTTCGACGCGCTCTACCGCAAGGCGCTGGTGCTGCCCGACGGACCCGAGCGGGAAGCGCTGTTTGTGCAGGCCAAGCGCATCGCCGTGGCCTACGCCCCCTACAAGATCCACCTGCACCGCTACATCACCGACATGGCCCGCCCGTGGATCGTCGGCTACCGCCGTCCGGTCTTCTGGAACGACTGGTGGCAGTACGTGGATGTGGACGACAGCCAGCGCAAGACCTGAGATTCCGATGAGCACCGATTCCGATACCTCTTTGTTGCCAATCGACCCTAGCCGCCGGCAAGTGCTGGGCTTTTCCGCGGCCGCAGCTGCCGGCTTGGCGATACCCGCGCTGGGCATGGCCGCGCCGGCGCCGGCAGCCACCGCTGGCGGCAAGAAAGTGCTTCGCTACGCGTTCCAGATCGCCGAGACCGGTTTCGATCCGCCCAAGCTGTCGGACATCTATTCGCGCATCGTCACGCAGCACATCTTCGAAGGGCTCTTCACCTACGACCACCTGGCGCGCCCGGCGAAGATCAAGCCGCTGACTGCTGCCGCGATGCCTGAGATCTCGGCCGACTTCCGCGTCTACACGGTCAAGATCAAGCCGGGCATCTTCTTCGCCAGCGACGAGGCTTTTGGTGGCAAGCCGCGCGAGCTGGTGGCACAGGACTATGTCTATGCGCTGAAGCGTTTTGCCGACCCGGCCAACAAGGCGCCACCCTGGGGTGACCTGGAAGAGGCGGACTTCATTGGCCTGAACGCGCTGCGCGAAGAGTCGCTGGCCAAGCGCACGCCGTTCGACTACGACCGTGAAGTGCCGGGCTTGCGGGCGCTGGATCGTTACACGATCCGTTTCGAGGTGGTCGCCGCGCGGCCGCGTCTGCTGGAGCTTCTGGCGGGCGGCGACCTGTATGGCGCCGTGGCCCGTGAGGTGGTCGAGCACTATGGCGAGCAGATCCCCGCGCATCCGGTGGGCACCGGCCCGTTCAAGCTGGTGCAGTGGCGCCGCAGCTCGCTGATTGTGCTGGAGCGCAACCCGGAGTATCGGGAGATGCTTTACGCGGCGGAGCCGGCTGCGGACGATGCCGAAGGCCAGGCCTTGCTGGCCAGGTTCAAGGGCCGCCGGCTGCCGATGATCGACCGCGTCGAGGTCTCCATCATCGAAGAGAACCAGCCGCGTTGGCTGTCCTTCCTGAACCAGCAGAACGACTTCGTCGAACGGGTGCCCGAGGAGTTCATCACCACTGCGATGCCCGGCGGGCAGGTGGCACCCAACCTGAAGCGCCACGGCGTCCAGGGCTATCGTGTGCTGACGTCCGACATCGTGCTGACGCTCTACAACATGGAGCATCCGGTCATCGGCGGCTACACGCCCGAGAGAGTGGCGCTGCGGCGCGCGATCAACCTGGGCGTGGACATCCAGCGCGAGATCGACCAGGTTCGCCGCGGCCAGGGCATCAAGGCCCAGGCGATGGAAGTGCCCAACACGACCGGCTACGACCCGCACTTCAAGTCCGAGATGAGCGACTACGATCCGGCGCGCGCTCGCGCGCTGCTGGACATGTTCGGCTACGTGGACAAGGACGGCGATGGCTGGCGCGAGCAGCCCGATGGCAGCCCGCTGGTGCTGATCAAGCACACGCAACCGGATCAGAAGTCGCGCCAACTGGATGAGCTTTGGCAGCGCAACATGAATGCGCTGGGCCTGAAGATCGAATTCAGTGCCAACAAATGGCCCGAGAATCTGCGGGCAGCGCAAGCCGGCAGCGTGATGATCTGGGGCGTCGCTTCATCGGCCGCCCAGCCCGATGGGCAGGGCGCGCTCGGCCGACTGTATGGGCCGTTGAAGGGCAGTGCCAACCTGGCGCGCTTCGAGAACAAAGCCCTCGACGAGATCTACCTGAAGATGCAAGGCATCCCGGACGGCCCCGAGCGCAATGCCCTGTTCCGCGAAGCCAAGCGCATTGCCATTGCCTACGCGCCCTACAAGTGCCACCTGCACCGCTACGTGACCGACATGGCCCACCCGTGGATCATCGGCTACCGCCGGCCGGACTTCTGGCAGGACTGGTGGCAGTACGTGGACGTGGACGACAGCAAGCGAAAAGCCTGAGATGAGCAGCATTGACCTTGATGCGCCCGTGAACCCGGGCCGCCGCACGGCCCTTGGCATGGCCGCTGCCGCTGCGGGTGGTTTGCTGGCGCCGGGCTTGGCCAGCGCAGCACCTTCAGCGGGCGACGTCAGCCCCAAGGTCCTGCGCTACGCCTTCCGTGTCGCCGAAACCGGCTTTGATCCGGCCAAGCTGTCGGACCTCTATTCGCGCATCATCACCGCGCACCTGTTCGAGGGCCTGTACGGATACGACTACCTGGCCGAGCCGGCCAAGATCAAGCCGCTGACGGCGGCAGCCTTGCCCGAGGTGTCGGCTGACTTTCGCGTCTTCACCGTCAAGCTCAAGCCCGGCATCTTCTTCACCGACGATGAGGCATTTGGTGGCAAACCGCGCGAGCTGGTGGCGCAGGACTACGTCTACAGCATCAAGCGCTTCGCCGATCCTGCCAACAAGAGCCCGGCTTGGGGTGAGCTGGAAGAACTTCGCCTTGTCGGCCTCGCCGAGGTGCGCGAAGAAGCGCTGAGCAAGCGCACGCCATTCGACTACGAGCGAGAAGTGGCTGGCCTGCGGGCATTGGATCGTTACACCATTCGCTTTGAAGTGCGTGAGCCGCAACCGCGCTTGGTCGAGTTCTTGGCGCAAGGCGACCTGTACGGGGCTTTGGCGCGCGAAGTCGTGGAACGCTACGGCGACCAGATCCCGGCCCATCCGGTGGGCACCGGCCCGTTCAAGCTGGTGCAGTGGCGGCGCAGCTCGCTGGTGGCGCTGGAGCGCAACCCGCAGTACCGCGAAGTGCTGTACGACGCCGAGCCGGCGGCCGACGACGCCGAAGGCCAGGCGATGCTGGCCAAGTACAAGGGGCGCCGCCTGCCGCTGGTGGACCGTGTGGAGGTGTCCATCATTGAGGAGAACCAGCCGCGCTGGCTGTCCTTCCTGAACCAGCAGCACGACTTCATCGAGCGTGTGCCCGAGGAGTTCATCAACATCGCGATGCCGGGTGGCAAGCTGGCGGCCAACCTGAAGCACCAAGGCATCCAGGGCTATCGCACGCTGTACTGGGACGTGGTGGTCACGCTGTACAACATGGAGCATCCGGTCATTGGCGGCTACACGCCAGACAAGGTGGCGCTGCGGCGCGCGATCAACCTGGGCACCAACATCCAGCGCGAGATCAGCCTCGGTCGCCGTGGCCAGGCCATTCCAGCGCAGGCGATGGAAGTGCCGCACACGACCGGCTACGACCCGAAGTTCAAGACCGAGATGAGCGACTTCGACCCGGGCCGGGCGCGGGCGCTGCTGGATCTCTACGGCTACCTGGACAAGGACGGCGACGGCTGGCGTGAAATGCCCGACGGCAGCCCGCTGGTGCTGGTCAAGAACACCCAGCCTGACCAATTCACCCGCGGGCTGGAAGAGATCTGGCAACGCGACATGCAGGCCATCGGCCTGAAGGTGGACCTGCGTATCGCCAAGTGGCCCGAGAACCTGCGCACCGCGCAGGCCGGCAAGGCCATGATCTGGGACGTGGCCTCGTCATCGTCCCAGCCCGACGGGCAGGGTGCGCTGGGCCGGCTCTACGGGCCCATGAGCGGTGGCGCGAACCTGGCGCGCTTCAAGAACAAGCAGTTCGATGCGATCTACGACAAGATGAAGGCCTTGCCCGATGGCCCGGAGCGCCTGGCCCTGTTCCAGGAAGCCAAGCGCATTGCCGTGGCCTATGCACCCTACAAGAACCACGTGCACCGCTACGTGACGGACATGGCGCACCCGTGGGTGCAGGGCTACCGCCGACCGGTCTTCCACAACGACTTCTGGCATTACGTGGACGTGGACAACAGCCTGAAGAAGGCCTGAAGTTTTTGGGCCCCGGGGCAGCCCGGATGGCGCGGTGCAGCAAAGCTGCCTAGTCTGCCGGCATGACACGTGATGCCGCTGCCCTGCCGGAACCTCAGCTGATCCGTTTCGAGCGCTGGCTGGAGGCGCGCAGCGGGCGGCGTTTCGCCAGCTACGACGCGCTGTGGCAGTGGTCGGTCGACGAGCTGGAAAGCTTCTGGCAGGCGGTGTGGGAATACTTCGACCTGCAGTCGCCCACGCCGCATCGCACGGTGCTGGCCGAGCGGCGCATGCCGGGCGCGCAGTGGTTTCCCGGCGCCCAGGTCAGCTATGCGCAGC
>NZ_VIDT01000669.1 GCF_006519715.1 Ideonella azotifigens | reverse complement strand
ACCGGGTCGCCAGCGTCCGCCGGCACGGTCATTCGTAGCCGTAGCTGCGCAAGTGTTCCTCGGTCGCAGCCCAGCCCGAGCGCACCTTGACGAACAGCTCCAGGAAGACCTTCGCCTCCATCAGGCGCTCCAGTTCCTGGCGCGCCTCACTGCCAATGCGCTTCAGGCGCTCGCCACCTTCGCCAATGATCATGCCCTTGTGCGCATCGCGCTCGACGACGATGGTTGCCGCGATGCGGCGCAGGTTGCCCTCTTCCTTCCACTGGTCGATCACGACGGTGGAGGTGTAGGGCAACTCGTCGCCAGTCAGGCGGAACAGCTTTTCTCGGATGATCTCGCTAGCGAGGAATTTCTCGCTGCGGTCGGTCAGCGCGTCTTCGTCGTAAAACCAGCCCTGCTCGGGCAGGTAGGGCTTCAGGATCGCAAACAGCCGGTCCACGTCACTCTGCTTCTGGGCCGACATCGGCACGAACTCGGCAAAGGCATGCCGGTCCTGCATGCTCTTGAGCCAGGGCAGCATGTCGTTGCGGCGCTGGACTGCATCGAGCTTGTTGGCGATCAGCACCGTCGGCTTGCCTTCGGGGACCAGCGCCAGCACCTTGGCGTCCGCCATGCCGAAGCGGCCCGCCTCCACCAGGAACAACACCAGGTCCACGTCGCCCAGCGTTGACTGCACCGTGCGATTCAGCGTGCGATTCAGCGCGTTGGCATGCTGCATCTGGAAGCCGGGCGTGTCGACGAAGACAAACTGCGCCTCGTCCACCGTGCGCACGCCGGTGATACGGTGCCGTGTGGTCTGCGCCTTCTTCGACGTGATGCTGATCTTCTGGCCGACCAGCGCGTTCATCAGCGTGGATTTGCCGACGTTCGGCCGGCCGACGATCGCGATCAGGCCGCAGCGCTGGCCGTCCGGGTTTGCGCCAAGCTCAGCGCTTTGTGCGGTGGCTGCGGGTGCGCCGTCGTCAGCGGCGGCTTCATCCAGCGCGGGCGACTGGGGAATGGGGGGCATGTCTGGGTCCACGGCGGGATTCTGAGGGCAAAGGGCCGGCGACGCAAAAGACGCGCAAGCAGGAACAAGAAAAGGAAAGCGCCGTTTTCAGGCGCAGGTGGGCTTCAGCCGCGCGGTGGCCGCTGCTGTGCGGCGTCATCGGCCTGCAAACGAGCCAGCACCTTGTGCGCAGCGTCTTGCTCGGCGGCACGGCGCGAGCGCCCTTCACCGGTTTCCAGCACCTGCAGGCTGGGCACCGCGCACTCGACCTCGAAGGTCTGCGCATGTGCCTGGCCACGGGTGCCGGAGATGCGGTAGCTGGGCACCGGCACGCGCCGGCCCTGCAGCCATTCCTGCAATTCGGTCTTGGCGTCCTTGCGCCAGCTGTCTGCCGTGGTCGAGACGATGATCTCGCCGAACAATTGCTCGACCAGGCCATGCGCGGCCTCGTAGCCGCCGTCCAGATAGACCGCGCCAATCACCGCTTCGGCCGCATCGGCCAGGATGGACGCACGCTGCGCGCCACCGCCGCGGGCTTCGCCGTCGGACATGCGCAACTCTTCGGGCAGGCGCAGTTGCAGCGCCACCTTGTGCAGGCTTTCCTCACGTACCAGGTGGGCTCGCACACGGGTCAGGTCGCCCTCGTCGGACTCGCCGAAGCGGTCGAACAGCAGGCGCGAGACGGCCAGGTTCAGCATGGCGTCACCGAGGAACTCCAGCCGCTCGTTGTGTTCGGCACCGAAGCTGCGATGGGTCAGCGCGCGATGCAGCAGCTCGGGCCGGTTGAACCGGTGACCGAGTCGCTTTTGCAGGGCGTCGTGGCGGGAATCCATCGTGTCTGGGTGCTTGCGCTGGCTCAGCGGTTGCCGCCCCGGTATTTGATCAGCAGGAAGACAGGATCCATGATCTCCACTTCCTTGTCATAGGCGAAACGGATCTTCACCTTGTCACCCGTGGTGTCGATCTCCAGGTCACCGCCGCCAATGTCGCTGATCGAATATTCGATCTGCTTCTGCGTCTCGAAGGCCCGGCGGATTTCCGGCACGCTCGATGCCCCGCTGTCGGCGATCTTCTGAACCGCGCGGCGGATCGTGAAGTACTCGTTCAGCGTGGGCAGGACCTTGATGGCCACCACGCCGACAAAGGCAATGATGATCGCCAGGAACACCATGCCCAGGAAGGAGATGCCGCGCTGGCGGGCAGCGCCAGCGGCGCGGGGGGCTCGGATCATGCTAGCTGTGGCCATGTCACCCTTGGTCAAACGCCGTCAATCAATGGAAACTGCCGATGCGGCCAAGGTTCCCGAAGTTCATCCAGATGAAGAACGCCTTGCCAACGACGTTCTCGTCCGGCACGAAACCCCAGTAACGCGAGTCCAGCGAGTTGTCGCGGTTGTCGCCCATCATGAAGTAGTGGCCGGGCGGCACCTTGCAGACAAAACCTTCAATGCTGTAGCGGCACAGTTCGCGCTGCGGAAAGCGGCTGACCTGCATCTCGTTGAACGGCGCGATCTGCGGCCGACGCTGGATGCGGTGCTCCACAGGCCCCAGCTGCTCGCTGAACTGGGCCATGTAGTGGATGCTCTCGTCATCGTAGGCTTCGCCCAGCGAGGTCAGCGGGGCCGGCTGGCCGTTGATCTTCAGCTGTGCGTTCAGGTACGAGACTTCGTCGCCCGGCAGGCCGACCACACGCTTGATGTAGTCCATGCGCGGGTCCACCGGATAGCGGAACACCACCACGTCGCCGCGCTGCAGCTCATGGTTGTCGATGATCTTCTTGTTGATCACCGGCAGGCGAATGCCGTAGTGGAATTTGTTCACCAGGATCAGGTCACCGATCTGCAAGGTGGGGATCATCGAGCCTGACGGGATCTTGAAAGGCTCGAAGAGGAAAGAGCGCATCACGAACACGACGATGATCACCGGGAACAGGCCCGCCGTCCAGTCCAGCCA
>NZ_VIDT01000668.1 GCF_006519715.1 Ideonella azotifigens | reverse complement strand
CTGCCGCGCGGACGACGCTACGAAGGCTGCACCCATGCCCGGCGACGCGCTGGACGGCTTGATCGCCCGCATGGATCAGGAACCGGTGCGCTTTGTGCGTGCCGGCGTGCCGCATTGAAATACCTCTTGTCAGAACGCTGGCAACACCTTGAGTCGTCTCCGGCGCTCCGAAACTACAGTGACTGCGTGCCAGCGATCTGACGCCCTCGCTGGACAAGCCTGAGTCGTTTATATTGCGCGGCGGTCACGCAGATCGCATGACGTGATAACCCCTTCAGGGAGAAATGAATGAAAAAACGCGATTTCGGGGCCATTGCAGCCCTGGCTATGCTTGCCGCCTGCGGCGGCGGTGGGGATTCCCCAACAGCGGCGGCCGCTACCGCTGACGCCGATAAAACAAATGCGGCAACCGTACCCGCCAAGATGCGAAAGGGCTATTACGCTTTCGATGATGGTCCGGTTGAAGAAATCACGTTCGAAGACCGCGACGGCCAAGCTGTGCTGGAAGGCGACATCGTGCTCGGGCGTACAGAGGACATTCTCCAGCGGCCATCGACCGATCGCGTCCACGCCGAAGGCATCTACGTGACCAACAAGAGCCGCTGGCCAAGTGGTGTTGTCGTGTATACCCAGCCCAACTTGTCCAGCTCGAATGTCTATGCGGACGCGTTCTACGCGATGCGCCATATTTCGCTGCACACCCGTGTGCGCTTCTCGCGCACGCTCAGCTATGCGGCCTCGTTCAAGCCAAACGATTCCCAGACCATCTATGACATGGTTAGCTTCTATGGCATCACTGACCCGAATCTCGGCGGAAGCTCAGCTGTCGGTCGGGTCGGCGGCCTGCAAACCGTCAGCATCAACACGAACGAGGCGGGCATCGATGGCGCCTCCGTGGCCACGCACGAGTTGTTGCATGCGATTGGTGCCTGGCATGAGCAATCGCGCGGTGATCGGGACAGCTACATCACCGTTAACACCGCCAATGCCATACCTACATACATCAGCAATTTCGACAAGCACACATCAGACGGTGCCATGTTCGGCGGCTACGACTATTGCTCGGCAATGCACTATGGTCCTTTGGCATTTTCCAATCCGCCAGCCTACCTGGAAACCATGCACGCATTGCAGCCGGTCTCATGCCAGGTGTTTGTCGCTTACAACGAAGGCACAGCGACGTGGAACAACATTGGGCAGCGTTCTGGACTCAGCGCTGGCGACATCGCCATGGTCAACGGTCTCTACGCTAGCGCGCAGGCTGACCGACCTTACGTGTATGCTGGAGCCGACCAGCACATAAGTAGCACAGTCGCCTCCTCAAATCCGGTAACCGTCAAGATCAATCTGGACGGATCGGCTAGCCAAGCCGTCGGCGGTGCCTCGATCGCAAAGTACAGTTGGAAGCCGAGTACCTGGACAGCCAATTCATGCCAATATCCACCGTGTCCAGGAAACCCGCTAGGCAGCTTCACAGGCCCCACAGCAAATACCAGCGTCACGCTGGCGCCGAATCAACGATCGGGGACGTTCCAGTATGACTTGACAGTCACTGATACGTTGGGTCGCGTCATGACCGATACAGTGACTGTTGGTGTCTCGCGTTGATCGGTGCGGCCGTGCTGCGCTGCGACGCTCTATGAGCGTTCGGACTGGTGTCTGCCTCCATTAGTTGCATCGGTGGCTTGTTGCTGCGTTGGTTGCAGGCTTGGCATCTTGCCGGACTAGGGCGTGTTAACACATCCGGAGCCCATCGGCGACAAGCACAAAGCTGATGAAGCCAAGGAACATGATGTCAAGCTTCTCGAAGCGGGAGAAGATCCGGCGGTAACCCTTGAGCCTGCGGAACAGGCGCTCGACTTCATTGCGGCGCTTGTACATCTCTCGGTCGTACTCCCAGGGATCCAGCCGCGTTGTGGGCGGCGGAACGACCGGAACGTAGCCGAAGTCCAGCGCAAGTTGGATCGTCTCGTTGCCCGCGTAGGCCCTGTCCATCAGCAAGTGAAGTGGCCTGTTCGGTGGCCCCAGGCTGGCCAATAGTTCGCGGCCCATCGGGCCATCGCCAGTTTGACCTGGCGACAGTGCGAACGTTATGGCCGTTCGAGCATCCGCGGCAACCATATGAATCTTGGTGTTCCATCCGCCGCGGGACTTACCGATGGCTTGGGGGCCGTTTTTTTGAGCGCACCCGTGCCATCCGGGTGGACCTTGATGCTCGTGGAATCCAGGGACACGGCCTCGATCTTGATACGCACGACCTGTGCCTTCTGAAGCTCTTCGAACATCCGATCAAGAACTCCTGCCTTGGTCCAACGATTCATGCGGGTGTAGATCGTGTGCCAGTTGCCGAAGCGTTTGGGCAGGCCTCGCCACTTGCAGCCGTGCTCGGCCACGTACAGGATGGCATTGACGACCTGCAGGTTGCTCAAGCTGACGTTGCCGCGTTGAGTGGGCAGGCAGTGCTCGATCCTGGCGAATTGCTCTGGCGTGATCTCCATGCCTGCAGTTTGCCGGCCCAGCGATCACGGATCAATAGTGTTAACACGCCCTAGGCAATGTGTGGTGGGCAAAGCAGCCAGTCGGGTTGCCCGCCGCGTGACCCTGCCCAAACCCTTGCTGCAACTGACTGGACGTCTTGACCGCAGCATGGAACTGGCGCTGGTGCGCTTTGCGCGCGCCGGCGTGCCACATTGAGGTGCCTGGTTTCAGCTCGCCGGCCCCAGCACCTTGAAGCCGTGCGTGCCATCGCTCGCCAGCTGGGCCACCAGGCCGTACTCCCAGTCCAGGTAAGCCTGCATCGCTTCGCGCGGGTTGTCGGTGCCCTCATACGGGCGGCGGTAGCGGTCGGTGCGGGGGCTGGCCAGGCGCTGGGTGCCGGTTTCGGCCGGCTGGCCGGCGGTGAACCAGGCGGTGTTGCCGCCTTCGAGCACCAGCACTGGCGTGTCC
>NZ_VIDT01000667.1 GCF_006519715.1 Ideonella azotifigens | reverse complement strand
CTGCGCAGGGTCGCCGTGGCCGAGCACGTGTTCCACGCCTTCGGGCATCAGCACCAGGTCGTTGGCCCTCAGCGCCAGCGTCTGCCCGCCGACCTGCAACCAGCAGCGGCCCCACAGCACCACGTGGATACGCGCGTGCACGGTGTGGAGAAAGTGCATCGCCCAGTCGCCGTGGAAGTCCTGCGCGTAATAGACCACGCCCTTGATGCGCAGCGCCTGGAACAAGGCATCGAAGGCGGGCACCGGCAGGGGCGGCACGGACTTGTCGACCAGGCCCGGAGGCGCCGCTGCGGCGGAAGAAAGGCTTGGACGCTGCGTCATGATTTGTGGATTCTGTGTCATTCACAGTCCAGCCGCTGCTTCCTAGCATTCGGGCCATCGAAGCTTTTTGACTGATGACCTTCATGACCACGCTGCTCTACATTGAATCTTCTCCGCGCCAACAGCGCTCCCACTCCGCCGCCGTCGCCCGCGCCTTCCTGGATGCCTACCTGACGCGACACCCCGAAGTCGAGCTCGACACCTGGGACCTGTGGACGCCGGACTTGACCTTGCCCGAATTCGACGGCGCCGCGCTGAGTGCGAAATTCGCAGCCCGCAGCGGTTTGCCGCACACGCAGGAGGAAGCGGCTGCGTGGGCCGAGGTCAGTCGCCACGCACAACGCCTGCAGCGCGCCGAGCTGCTGCTGCTCAGCGTGCCGCTGTGGAACTTCGGCGTGCCCTACAGGTTCAAGCACTGGCTGGACGTGGTCACCCAACCCGGCCTGACCTTCCGCCCTGACCCGCAGAAGGGCATGGAGGGCTTGCTGAAGGCCCGCAAGGCGCTGGTGGTCTCGGCGCGAGGCGGGATCTATGCGCCTGGCTCGCCCACGGCCGCCTGGGACTTCGTGACACCCTACCTGCGCCACTGGCTAGGCATGCTGGGCGTGCCGGAAGTGACGGTGGTGGGCATCGACGGCACCAGCATTTCGGAAGCCCGGACGCAGTCTGCGCGGGCCGGTGCGATGGCCGAGGTCCAGGCCCTGGCCACCGGGTTTTGAGCGCCGCCGCGGGCTTGCGGTGCCGGGCCTGAAGCGTTTGCTTACGTGGATCGTGGGGGGACGGGGATTTCCAGGGCAAGCGGGGCTTCCACCGCGAAACAGCGGCTCCTAAAGTCGCGAATTTCGCATCGGAGGATCCATGTTTTCGAAGTTGTTCTTCCCCACTCGCCTGCTGTGTGGCGTTGCCCTCGGCATGGGCCTGGCCCACGCTGCGCTCGCCGCGGACGACATCGCCTGTTCGACAGCGGTGCCCACGCCCCAGAAGGTCAGCCGCACCGTGATCGACTACAACGGCAACCCTCAGACCTACACCTTCTGGACCGCGCAGGACTACTGCTACGGCGATGCGCAGGACTGGTACGAACCGGCACCGACGCAGGGCCGCCTGGTGCAGCGCGCTGACCTCTGGTATCCCACGTCCGACATCAATGTGGTCCGCCCGCTGATCATCTGGACGCATCCCACCGGCATGACCGAAGACTTCCGGGCTGCGAAAAACGCGCCCTACGAAGAGTCCACCATCTTCCAGAGCGTGCTGGTGCCGGCGATGCAGGCGGGTTATGCCGTCGCATCGCTGCAGTTCCGCCATCCGACGGCTTCCTACGACCCCGCCCATCCCACCGACCTGCCCGGCAACACCGACATCCGCGATGCGGTCCAGTACCTGAAGTACCACGCGGACGAGCTTCACATCGACCCGGCCAACGTGTTCCTGGTCGGCCAGTCGCGCGGCACGCTGAACATGCTGTGGGCGATCCGGCCCGACGCTGCGGCATCCGTGCCCGGCAAGCCCTGGCGTGCAGAGAGCAGCACGGTGCGCGCGGTGTGGGATTACCAGGCGCAGAGCTGCTACAAGAAGGCCAAGGTCAAGAAGACCTTCATCCTGCCGGAGGACTACAGCGCTTATGTCAATGACCCGGACAACTACAACCTGCCTGACAGCTACGACGCCGGCTGCGCGCTCGAAGACGTTCAAGCGGCCACTTCCGGTGCCACGCTGCCGCCGATCCGCGTGATGTACGACGAAGAGCCGATCAGCCACGGTAGCGTGACGCTGCAGCACTGGTGCAGCGACAACAGCGACACCAACTGCCGCGCGCAATACCCGCGCCCGGGCACCGTCTGGGCCGACTACTTCGACCTGCACGACGCGAACTTCGGTGTCGCCTTGTCTGCCGCGTACCAGGCCAAGGGTTCCGGTGACGTGGCCTGCCACGGGGTGGCGAAGAAATACGACCACAAGAGCGGGCCCTACAACGGCTACGCCAACTTCACGCACTTCTTCGACCTGTACCACTTCCCCTCGGCGCTGCCGACGGGCTATGTGCCGGACTGCCCGGTTGTCGCGCATCCGACCGGCGAGTGAAGCCAGGCAGGCCGGACCGGAGCGGCCTGCACCAAGCGCCTAACATCGGCCCCTTTGCTGACCAGAGGCCTGTCATGACCGATGAAGCTCGCGTGAATCCCGGCCGCAGGGTCCTGATCGCCGGTGCGACCGGGCTGGTGGGCCAGGCCTTGTTGGCGCTGCTGCTGGCCAATGCTTCGGTCATGCAGGTGCATGCATTGGTCCGGCGCCCGCTTGCGGCGAGGCACGCGAAGCTCAGCGCGCATGTCGTGGACTTCGCTGCCTTGCCACCGCTGCCCTCGGTCGACGAGGTCTACCTGGCGCTGGGTACGACGATCAGGATCGCTGGCAGCCAGCCGGCGTTCCGGGCGGTGGATTTCGATGCCAATCTGGCGGTGGCCCGCGCGGCGCGGGCTGCGGGCGCCCGGCGTGCCGGCCTGGTCAGTGCGATGGGCGCAAAGGCCAACGCCAGCGTCTTCTACAGCCGCGTGAAGGGCGAGATGGAAGACGCACTGGCGACCGTGGGCTTCGACGCCTGGGTCATCGCGCGGCCTTCCATGCTGGTCGGCG
>NZ_VIDT01000666.1 GCF_006519715.1 Ideonella azotifigens | reverse complement strand
CGCGCACCAGGTGCAACGCACCGCCTTGCAGTGCCAGGCTTTCGACGCCGATGTGGCGGCTCGCCAGGTCCAGCGTACCGCCGCTCAGCGTCAACGCGCCCAGCGCCACGGCCGGCTCGGTCTGGCCAGTGCCGCGCAGCGCCACCTCGGCCAGCTTGGCATTCACCTGCGCCAGCTTCAGCGACAGCTGGCGCTGCGCATAGGCCGCTTCGTAGTGCAAGGACAGCGAAGCCTGGCCCTCGGGCGGTGCCATCTTCAGCCGCTGCTGCAGATAGGGCCAGAGCCGGCCCAGCGGCAGGCCCTGGATGGAAAACTCGCCACTGGAGACCAGCGGATTCAGGCCGAAGCGGCCTTGCCAGTGCAGGTCGGCACCCAGGCCCACGTGCGCGGTGACTTCGTGTTCGCCTTGCGCATTCGGCAAGGTCGAAACATCATCGAGTTCCAGTGCCAGCGGCGCGAGCTGGGTGCTGAAACCACCGCTCACCTGCTGGTCGGAAAAGTCGATGCGGCCATCGCTGAGTGCGAGCCGTTGCACCAACAAGCGGGGCGGCTCGGCCGTTGGATCGGGTGGCGGCGCAGGCTGAGCCTTGTCGGCCAGCGCGTCCACGAACAGCTGCCAGTTCAGTCGCCCGTCGGCCAGCAGCGTCACCGCCACCGTGGGCTGCTCGATCAGCAGCTCGTTGAAGGTCCAGGCGCGGCGGAACAAGCTGCTGGCCTGGAAGTTCACGTAGAGCCGGCCCAGGCCCAGCAGCGGCTGGCCTTGCGGCGTCTTCAGCGACAGGCCTTGCAGCTCCAGCGACAAGGCCAGCGGATTGAAGTGCGCCTGCTCGATGGCCAGCGTGTAGCCGCCTCGCCCGGACAACCACTTCGGCGCCGCCCATTTCAACAAGGGCCCGACGGCCAGCCAGCCCAGCAGCAGGTACAGGGCCAACAGACCTCCGCCAAGCTGCACCCAACGGCGGCCCAGCCAGGGCCGCACTCGCATCCACCATGTCATGGCGGGCACGATAGCACCGCCATCCGCGCGGCAAGCGCACGCGTGGCGGGCTGTCGCGCGTCAGGGCAAACGCAGGAAGCCGAGGTAGGTGCTGCTGCCGGACTTCAAGCAGGTTCCGGCGACGACGCCCTGGTCATTGATGCTGCTGGGCGATGTGTAGAGCATCTTCGGCACCTTGAAGGTCGTGACCGCACCGTCTGCGGCGCGCACAAAACCGCTGGCGCCGCGCGAGGCGGTGTAGTCACCCACGATCTGGCCCGCATTGTTGATGCCCGCCACGTTCATGAGGCTGCGGGTGGCGCCCACCTTGAACAGCGTGATCTGGCCGCCTGCGCTGCGCACATAGCCTTGCGAGGACTTGGTGGCGCAGTTGAACGGGCACACCACGGTCCTGAACACGCCGGCCGCGGTGCCGGCGTTGTTCAGGCCTGCCACTTCGGTCTGCGGGATGCCGGCCGGGTCGCTCACGGTGCCAGCCTCGAAGCTGGTCAACACGCCGCTGGCCGTCTGCACGAAGCCAACGTACTTCAGCAAGGTGTTGAGGTAGAGCACCTCGAAATTGCCGGCGCTGTCGCCGCCATCGTTCAGCGCACTGGCCACCGAGCCGCTCATGCCGGCGGGCATGCTGATGCTGGTGAAGCCGCCGTTGGCGGTGGCCACGAAGCCGCGGTTGGCGAAGTCATCGTTCTGCTCGTTGCGGTAGAAGCCCGAAGTGCTGCCAAGGTTGTTGATGGCGTAGGCCACGCTGAAGGAGCCCGGCGTGACCAGGGACGTGATGACCCCCGCAGGGCTGCGCGTGAAGGCCTTCAGGCCGCCCCCGTCGGTGTAATAGCCGGCCACGGTGCCGTCGTCGCTGATGGACATCGCCGTGGTGCTCAGTCCATTGACGTCGAACCCGGTGATCTCGCCGGACGCGCTGCGCACGAAGCCGCGCGACTGGCCGCCGCTCGAGGTGTACGAGCCGGCGACCACGCCGCTGTTGTTGATCTGGGCCACCGAGAAGCTGGTGGCACCCGGCACCTGGAACGTGACGAAGCTCTCGGCTGCGGCAGGCAATGCGGTGGCGAGCAGCGCGGCGCTCAGCAGCGCGGAAGAGAACGTGAAGGGAATCGACATGACGAGCCTCTCTGACTTTGGTTGTAAGACGTGTGCAGCGCGGTGTCTCCGCCGCGCTGGCCATCGCTGGCGAGCGCGACGGTAGCAGCGCCTGGGTGTCCGCTGCACAACTCAAATTAGGGGAGGCATGGCGCGTTCTCGATCAACGGTCGCAGCCACTGGCTTACCGGATGAGCCTGCCACCGCAGGTGCCGTGCTGGCCGGCTTTGCTTCGCCGCTGTCGCGTCGTCGCCCGGCAAATGAATGGCCGTGGTTTGGCCGCCTTCTCTGCCGCTCACGCGAGGGTCGGGCCACTAACGTTCACCGCTCAAAGCGGCGTGTGCCGTCAAGAGGGAATACATGATCTCGAACTGGATTTACCGGCTTGCGGTGTCGCTGGGCGCTTGTGCCGCGCTGACCCTGACGGCCTGCGGCAGCGACGACACCGCGTCGACCTCGCCGCCTCCTGCCGTGGCCAAGGTCGGCACCGTCAGCGGCGTGCTGGTCGATGCCAGCAGCGGCCTGGTGCTACCGGGTGTCACGGTGCAAAGCGCAGACCGCAGCGCCACCACGGCCGACGACGGGCACTACCAGCTCACGCAGGTGCCGGAATCGGCCACTGCCTCGGTTCGCTTCACCCGCACCGGCTATGCACCCAGCGTGGCCGTGGTCGCCGTGGCCGACCAGACGACGGTGTCGCTCGATGCGCGCCTGACGCCGATCGACACCAGCGCTGCAGTGGACGCCTCGCAGCCAGCGACCGTCGCCTCGACCGTGTCTCCCGCCCAGGTCAGCCTGCAAGCGGCCAGCCTCACCGCTGCCGATGGCACCACTTTCACCGGCACCGCCACGGTCTCGGTCACG
>NZ_VIDT01000665.1 GCF_006519715.1 Ideonella azotifigens | reverse complement strand
CCGCGCCCGCACCCAGCGATCCTTCCGGCCCGCCCGGCGGCGGCCGCTGTCCCTTCTCTCTTTTCCCAGCCCACCACGGATACCACCACCATGAGCTTGACCCATTTGCAGCGCCTGGAAGCCGAGAGCATCCACATCATGCGCGAGGTCGTCGCCGAGGCTGACAACCCGGTGATGCTTTACTCCGTTGGCAAGGACTCAGCGGTGATGCTGCACCTGGCCCGGAAGGCCTTCTACCCGGCCCCGCCGCCCTTCCCCCTGCTGCACGTGGACACCACCTGGAAGTTCCGGGCGATGTACGAGCTGCGCGACCGCATGTCCGCGGAAACCGGGATGGACCTGCTGGTCTATCACAACCCGGAAGCCATGGAGATGGGCATCAATCCCTTCACCCATGGCTCGTCCATCCACACCGACATGTGGAAGACGCAAGGCCTGAAGCAGGCGCTGGACAAGTACAACTTCGACGTGGCCTTCGGCGGCGCCCGCCGCGACGAAGAGAAGAGCCGTGCCAAGGAACGCATCTTCTCGTTCCGCTCGGCACAGCACCGCTGGGACCCGAAGAACCAGCGCCCGGAACTCTGGCGCCTGTACAACGGCCGCAAGCAGAAGGGCGAGTCGATCCGCTGCTTCCCGATCTCCAACTGGACCGAGCTGGACGTCTGGCAGTACATCTACATGGAGAACATCCCCATCGTGCCGCTGTACTTCGCGGCCAAGCGCCCGGTCGTGGAACGCGACGGCACGCTGATCATGGTGGACGACGACCGCTTCCCGCTGCGCGAAGGCGAAGTGCCGATGATGAAGAGCGTGCGCTTCCGCACGCTGGGCTGCTACCCGCTGTCGGGTGCCGTCGAATCCGAAGCCGCCACGCTGCCGGACGTCATCCAGGAAATGCTGCTGACCAAGACCTCGGAGCGTCAAGGCCGCATGATCGACCACGACAGCGCCGCGTCCATGGAAAAGAAGAAACAGGAAGGCTATTTCTAAGCCGCCGCCCGTTCTTCTTTACCGCACCAAATTCAAGGAATCACCATGGCCCACACCTCGGACCTGATCTCGGTCGACATCGAGAAGTACCTGAAGCAGCATGAGCAGAAGAGCCTGCTGCGCTTCATCACCTGCGGCTCGGTGGACGACGGCAAGTCGACCGTCATCGGCCGGCTGCTGTATGAGTCGAAGATGCTGTTCGAAGACCAGCTTGCCGCCATCGAGAACGACTCGAAGAAATGGGGCACGCAAGGCGGCGACATCGACTTCGCGCTGCTGGTCGACGGCCTGGCCGCCGAACGCGAGCAAGGCATCACGATCGACGTGGCCTACCGCTTCTTCTCGACCGACCGCCGCAAGTTCATCGTCGCCGACACCCCCGGCCACGAGCAGTACACCCGCAACATGATCACCGGCGCCTCAACCGCCGACGTGGCCGTGATCCTGGTCGACTCGCGCAAGGGCATCCTGACGCAGACCCGCCGCCACTCGTACCTGGTCAGCCTGATCGGCATCCGCAAGGTGGTGCTGGCGATCAACAAGCTGGACCTGGTCGACTACTCCGAGAAGGTCTTCAAGCAGATCGACGAGGAATACCGCGAGTTCGCCAAGCAGATCGGCCTGAACGACATCACCTCGATCCCCTTGTCTGGCCTGAAGGGCGACAACATGATCGTCGCCAGCGAGAAGACGCCCTGGTACCACGGCCCGACGCTGCTGGGCTTCCTGGAAACCTGCGAAATCGACGAGGAGCGCCTGCAGAAGGAACCGTTCCGCATGCCGGTGCAGTGGGTCAACCGGCCGAACCTGGACTTCCGCGGCTTCGCCGGCGTCATCACCGGCGGCATGATCAAGCCGGGCGACCGCATCCGCGCCCAGCCTTCGGGCAAGGAAAGCAAGGTCCAGCGCATCGTCACGATGAACGGCGACCTGCCGCTGGCCGTGGCCGGCCAGTCCGTCACGCTGACGCTGGAAGACGAGATCGACATCTCGCGTGGCGACGTGATCTCGACCGCCGAGTCTCCCGCCGAAGTGGCCGACCAGTTCGAAGCCACCATCGTCTGGATGACCGACGAGCCGATGCTGCCGGGCCGGCCCTACCTGCTGAAGATCGGCACCCAGCTGGTGACGGCCACCGTCACCGAGCCGAAGTACAAGGTCAACGTCAACACGATGGAGCACCTGGCCGCCAAGCAGTTGGAGGTCAACGAGATTGGCGTGGTGAACTTGGCGCTGGACCGCCCGATTGCCTTCGATCCGTACACCGCCAACCGCGACACCGGCGGCTTCATCCTGATCAACCGCCTGACCAACAACACGGTCGGCGCGGGCATGCTGCACTTCGCGCTGCGCCGCTCGCACAACATCCACATGCAGGCCGTGGACGTGGACAAGGCTGCGCGCGCCACCGCCAAGGGCCAGAAGCCGGGCGTGCTGTGGTTCACCGGCCTGTCGGGCGCCGGCAAGTCGACGATTGCCAACCTGGTCGAGAAGAAGCTGCACGCGATGGGCCGCCACACCTATCTGCTGGACGGCGACAACATCCGCCACGGCCTGAACAAGGACCTGGGCTTCACCGAGGCTGACCGCGTGGAGAACATCCGCCGCGTCTCCGAAGTGGCGCGCCTGATGGTCGATTCCGGCCTGATCGTGCTGACCGCCTTCATCTCGCCGTTCAAGTCCGAACGTGCAATGGCCCGCGGCCTGCTGGGCGAAGGTGAGTTCATCGAGATCCACGTCGACACGCCGCTGAACGTGGCCGAGGACCGCGACGTCAAGGGCCTGTACAAGAAGGCCCGCCGCGGCGAGATCGCCAACTTCACCGGCATCAGCTCGCCATACGAAGTGCCGGAGAACCCGGAAATGCGCGTCAACACCGCCGTCATCAGCGCCGACCAGGCCGCCGACGAGATCATCGCCCGCCTGCGCACGCTGGGCATGATCGACTGAGACCCGCTGGCGGGCCTGC
>NZ_VIDT01000664.1 GCF_006519715.1 Ideonella azotifigens | reverse complement strand
GCAGGCGACAGGCGGCAAGGGAAGCGTCGCGGGGGGACGGTCGGGCGGAACGTGCGAATGACACCGGCAACTCTCCAGGAATGAAGCGGCGCACGTTAGCGCAAAGCCCGTGCCTGACTTGTTTCTGTCACCGCCGGTTGCCAAGCTGGGGATGCCGCTGGCCCGGTGGCTCGGCTACTGTGGCCGCACTGATCGAACCGAGGTTTTCCATGAGCGCAGTCGACCGCCGCCAGTTCCTGCAAACCGCCGCGGCCGCTGCCGCCAGTGCCGGTGTGCCCGCCGCCATTGCCCGGGCGCTGGCCATCCCGGCACACAACGCCACGCGCAGCGTCCAGGACGTGCAGCACGTCGTGATCCTGATGCAGGAAAACCGCTCGTTCGACCACTACTTCGGCCTGCTGCCCGGCGTGCGCGGCTATGGCGACCGCTTCACCATCCCGCTGCCCGGCGGCAAGACGGTCTGGCAGCAGAGCAACGGCGTGCGCACCGTCATGCCGTACCACCTGGACAGCAGCATCGGCAACGCCCAGCGCGACGGCGGCAACCCGCACAGCTGGCACGATGCGCAAGGCGCCTGGGGCGATGGCCGGCTTTCGCACTGGCCGCTGTTCAAGACCAACAACGCCATGGGCTACTACGCCGAGGCCGAGGTGCCGTTCCAGTACGCGCTGGCGAATGCCTTCACCGTCTGCGACGCCTATCACTGCAGCCTGCACGGCGGCACCAACCCGAATCGCCTGTTCCTGTGGACCGGCAGCAATGGCGCGCAGCCCGCTGGCGTGGCGGTCGTCGTCAACGAATGGGACGGCATGGAAGCCCCCACCAGCGGCTACCAGTGGACCACCTACCCCGAGCGGCTGCAGCAGGCCGGTGTGAGTTGGAAGCTCTACCAGAACCTGCCCGACAACTTCACCGACAACCCGTTGGCCGGCTTCGTGCCTTACCGCCAGGCCAACCTGGACGTGGGCAACCAGCCCGACGGCTCGCCCTACCCGGCCTACACCACCGCGATGGACGCGCTGAACCCGCTGGCCAAGGGCACGACCAACACCATGCCCGACGGCGGCTTCCTGCAGGCGCTGCGCGACGACATTGCCGCCGGCGCGCTGCCGCAGGTCTCGTGGATCGTCGCGCCGGCCACCTATTCCGAGCACCCGTCGCCGTCCTGCCCGGCCCAGGGCGCCTGGTACGTCGAAGAAGCACTGAACGCGCTCACGGCCAACCCGGACGTCTGGAGCAAGACCGTGCTGCTGGTCATGTTCGACGAGAACGACGGCTTCTTCGACCACCTGCCGCCGCCCGGCGCGCCGTCGCTGAATGCAGACGGCAGCGAGGCCGGCGCGTCCACCGTGGACGTGAGTGCCGAGCGCTTCACCCAGCCCGCGCCACCCGGCTCCAAAGGCCAGCCCAGGCCCGACAAGGGCGTGTTCGGCATGGGCCCGCGCGTGCCGATGATGGCCATCTCACCCTGGAGCCGCGGCGGCTGGGTCAACTCGCAAGTGTTTGACCACACCTCCGTGCTGCGCTTCCTCGAAGCCCGCTTCGGCGTGGCCGAGAGCAACATCAGCCCCTGGCGCCGCACCGTGGCCGGTGACCTGATGTCGGTCTTCAACTTCTTCGACCCCAACACCGAGCAGCCGCCGCAGATGACGCTGCTGACCAAGGCCGGCGTGGACGCGCTGCGCGTGCAGCAGGAAGCCCTGCCCAAGGTGCCCGTGCCCAGCGAAGCCTCGCAGACCGCGCCGGTGCAGCCAGCCGGCGTGAAGCCCTCGCGCGCACTGCCGTATGCACTCGCCGTGCAGGCCAGCCTGGTCACCGGCAGCTCGCCCAGCCTGTCGCTGAAATTCGTCAACAACGGCAGCGCCGGCGCCGTGTTCCACGTCTACGACCGCCTGCACCTGACCCGCCGCCCGCGCCGCTACACGGTGGGCGCCGGCCTGTCGCTCTCGGGCAGCTGGCTGCTCGCCAAGGACAAGGGCCAGTACGACCTTTGGGTGCTCGGCCCCAACGGCTTCCACCGTCAGTTCAGCGGCACCACTTCGGCCAGCGCAGCGCCGGTCGTCAACGTCAAGGCCAAGCCGCAGGGCCAGTCGCTGCAGGTCCACCTCAGCAACCCCGGCAGCAGCGCCTGCACCGTCGTCGTCCTGCCGCTGGCCTACCGCCAGGACGGCCCCTGGAGCGTCGTGCTGCCCGCTGGCGGTGAACAGACCTGGCTGCTGGACCTCAGCGCCGCCCAAGGCTGGTATGACCTGCAGTTCACCGTCAGCGGTCAGCCCGTGACCACCTGGACCCGCCGCGCTGCCGGCCGCCTGGAAACCGGCGCGCACAGCATCAGCGATCCGGCGATGGGGGCGTTGGCGCTGCGTTGATGGCGGTAACCGGGCGTCGCCAAAGGCAAGCCCATTCGCCGCGACAGCTCGGCTCAAGCGAAGTCGTGGAACGCCCGTCCCTGACGCGTGTGGTCCACTGGCTTCGTCATTTCTTCTTGTTCTTCTTCCCTTGATCGTGGTGCCACTTGATGGCGAAGAACATGCCCGTGCCGAACACGAGAAGCTTGAAGGTCACGAAGACGATGGGGATCCATTCCATGTTTGTGTATTTCCAGGCGATTGCTTGACGCTGACCATCTTGAGGATCTGCCAATCTTCATCAGCAGATGACTGGCAGGAAGACACCATTCGCACAGACCGGACCGGACGCATGACCGGACCCGGCTTTCAGGGCAGACTGTGCCAAAAACCGCGCCGAAAACCCAGGCTCAGAACCTGGGCAAAAAAAGCGGATCAGAGCCCATGAAGCGCTACGAAGCCCTCGCCCATGAGATCGCCGAGTCGATCGCCGCCGGCCAGCTGCGCGTGGGCGAGCGCGTGCCCTCGGTGCGCGAGGCCAGCCGCAGCCGCGGCGTGAGCCCGTCGACGGTGTTCGAGGCCTACTACCTGCTCGAAGCGCGCGGCTTGCT
>NZ_VIDT01000663.1 GCF_006519715.1 Ideonella azotifigens | reverse complement strand
AATGCAGGCAAGGACGAGTTGAAGCAGGCCGCCAAGCGCGTGCGCGATGCCAAGCGCAAGACGCCGGTCGAAGTGGCGGTGATGCCCGCAGCGCAGGCTGCGCCCACGCTGCCCGCGGACGACACCGACGACAACGTCGACTCGCTGCGCCAGCGCGTGGCCGCGCTGACCGCGGAAAACGCCACGCTGCGCCAGCAGGTCGCGGAACTGCATTCGCAGCTGCAATACGCTGCCCAGAACGGCGGCGACACCTCGCCTCCGTTCTGATGCTGGCGCTGCGCTACCTGAGCTTCGACCTCAGCGACAACGATGAAGGCGTGACCACGCTGGAGGCGCTGGCCTCCACCTCGGCCGCGCAGCACGCCGCCGTGCTGGCCGAGGTGCAGCAGGTGCTGGACTGGGCCCGGCAGCATTTCCCGCACGGCCATGGCCCGCTGGACGACGGCATGGACTGGGACGAGGATCTGCAGGTCAGCGTCGAAGGGCCGTGGCACTCGGTGACCTTGACCCTGGCGGCTTCGGCCCGCTTTGTTGAGGCCTTCCTGCCGGTGTTCGGCGGGCCGCCGGAAGATTGAAGGCGGCGCTGGCTTGCCTATCATCTCGGGCCAGTGTCACTCCTGCTGTCTGCCATGCGCCCGATTCGCCTCGCGTGCCTTGCTTGCCTCGCGCTCGCGCTGCCGCTTGCCGCCACCCTCGCTGAAGCCAAACCTGAAGCCAGACCCGACGCACCGCCCCGGCCGGTGACGCCGCGCGGCGTGCTCGGTGCCGACGAACTGAACAACATCGCGGTCTTCAAGGCCGTGTCGCCCTCGGTGGTCAACATCACCGCGCTGGGGCTGGAGCGCGATTTCTTCTCGCTCAACGTCCAGCAGGTGCCACAGGGCACCGGCACCGGCTTCGTGTGGGACACGCAGGGCCACGTTGTCACCAACTTCCACGTGATCCAGGGCGCCAGCGGCGCGCGGGTCACGCTGGCGGACCAGTCCAGCTACAAGGCCGAGCTGGTCGGCGCCTTCCCGGACCGGGACATCGCGGTGCTGAAGATCCCGGCGCCGGTGGCCAAGTTCAAGCCGGTGACCGTGGGCACCAGCCGCGACCTGCAGGTTGGCCAGAAGGTCTACGCCATCGGCAATCCATTCGGCCTGGACCAGACGCTGACCACCGGCATCGTCAGCGCGCTGAACCGCGAGATCGAGTCGGTCACGCATCGCACGATCAAGGGTGCGATCCAGACCGACGCGGCCATCAACCCCGGCAACTCCGGCGGCCCGCTGCTGGACTCCGCCGGCCGGCTGATCGGCGTCAACACGGCGATCTACAGCCCGTCCGGCGCCAGCGCCGGCATCGGTTTCGCGATCCCGGTGGACGAGGTCAACCGCATCGTGCCGCGGCTGATCCGCGACGGCCGCATGGTGCGGCCTTCGCTGGGCGTGACCGGTGGCGGGCCGGAGATCAACCGTGCGCTGGGCCTGCCCAAGGGCGTGGCGCTGGTGCGGGTGCAGCGCAACGGCCCGGCGGCCAAGGCCGGGCTCAAGGCCTTCAGCCGGGGCGACGGCGGCATCCTGGCCGGCGACGTGATCACCGCGGTCGATGGCGAGCCGGTCGAGACGCAGGACGACATGCTGACCGCGCTGGAGCGCCTGCAGCCCGGCGACAGCTGCACGCTGAGCGTCTGGCGCAGCGGCGCGACCCGCAAGTTGACGGTCACGCTGGCCGAATCCGACGACTGAAAAAATCTCGAAAAAAGTCTCTTGAAAACCTGGCGCGGCGCTCCTAGTTTTGGAGCCAGAAGCGCTGGGGGCCAGTCTTCGGCGCTTCGTTCCACCCTTGTTTGACGCAAGAACGAATGGAGGTTTCGCCATGTATCGATCCCTGTTTCCCCGCGACATGTTCGCCGAGCTGGATCGCCTGCAACGCGACATGCAGCAGGCCTTCGACCTGTCTCCCAGCATCCGCGGCTTCGGCCGCCAGAGTTTCCCGGCCTTGAACGTCGGCGGCACGCCGCAGTCCGTCGAGATCTATGCATTCGCCCCGGGCCTGGACCCGGCCACACTGGAGGTGCAACTCGAGCGCGGGCTGCTGACGATTGCCGGCGAGCGCAAGAACTCACTGGCCGAGGCCGGTGACAGCAAGTCCGCGGTCCACATCAACGAGCGCTTTGCCGGCAGCTTCCGGCGCGTGTTGACCCTGCCGGAAGATGCCGATCCGGAAGCCGTTGAGGCGCGTTGCAAGGACGGTGTGCTGCACATCACGGTGCAGCGCCGTGCGGCCTCGCAGCCGCGGCGCATCACTGTGCAGTGAGCCGTCTTTCCTGAACTTCAGCATCCAGGAGATTGACCATCATGAACAGCTTCAATCTTTCGTCCAAAACGCCCAACAGCTCGTCGCTTGCAACCCGCCCCGGCAACCAGGCGGCGGACAGGCCGCAGGACCAGTCTCAAGGCAAGGCGAACTACAGCGACGCCGCGCTGACCCCGCCGGTGGATGTCATCGAGGACTCGCAGGGCATCACGCTGTATGCGGACTTGCCCGGCGTGTCGCGTGACAAGCTGAACCTGCAGGTCACGGCCGACACGCTGACCATCGAGGCCGAATCCGGCCTGACGGTGCCCGAAGGCCTGCGGTCCAGTCACAGCGAGGTCAGTCTGGGCCGCTATCACCGGGTGTTCACGCTCAGCAAGGAGCTGGACACCGGCAAGATCGCCGCCGACCTGTCCAACGGCGTGCTGCGCCTGCGCATTCCCAAGGCCGAGCATGCGCAGCCCCGGCGCATCCAGGTGCAAGCCGGCTGACCGGCAAAAGCCCGCAGGGTCGCCCAGCCCCGCTCAGCCGAGCTGGCTGGGCGACAGGTAGTCCTTCAGGAAGTCGTCGAAATTCTGGGTTTCGGCGGCTTCGATGCGGGCCTGCTCGGCCAGCGACTCGCGGGCCATCGCGGCCCAGCGTTCGGCCGCAGTGGCGGGC
>NZ_VIDT01000662.1 GCF_006519715.1 Ideonella azotifigens | reverse complement strand
GAACGCGACCACGCGGCTCCAGCCCGCGCTGCCGGACTGGACCTTGATCGGGAAGGCGGCAACCCAGAAGCCGGCCGCCGGCAGCGTGGCCAGGTTGGTCAGCTTTTCAATGGCACAGAACTCGCGCTCGCGGCCCACGAAATGCTCCTCCCACACCGCCTGCGGCCCCAGCGCCAGCGAGCGTTCCTTCATCTTCGGGTAGGAGGCGTCGATGCTCCAGGCGTCGGTGCCGAACAGGCGCACGCCGCGGTCGGTCAGCTCGCGCACCACGTCGCCCGTCAGCCCGCGGCCGCGGCGGTTGAAGCCGGCCGCGCCATGGAAGGCTTCGGCACCGGTACGGAACAGCACGATGTCCTGCGCCTCGATGCGGATGCCGGCGCGCTGCTCGGCCGCCAGCAGCGCCTCGCGGCTCAGCGGCTCGCTGTCGTCCGAGATGTCCAGGCACTTGCCCTGGCCCCAGAACCAGTCGAGCGGAATCTCGTCGATGGTGCGGCTCTTCCTGCCCTGGCACAGCGGCGAGTAGTGGTGGGGCGCGTCGATGTGCGTGCTGTTGTGGGTGATGGCCTGGATGCGCTCGCTGGCCCAGGCCAGCCCGCCTTCGAGCTGCTGCTGCTCGATGTCGGCCAGCTGCGCCAGGTGGGCCCCACCGCAGCAATGCGGCAGGTACTCGACGACAACCGGCACCGACTCGGCTTCCGATTCGCCCAGCGGCACGCTGAGGTCCACAAGCCGGACTTCGGGCTGCATGAACAGCGGCGGCAACATGCTGGTCATGGTTGAAGCACCGTCACTTGCAGCGCCGCGCCCGGCTTGCGCGAGTCCAGCACGGTGTAGCTGCCGGGCGTGTCGAAGCGCTGCACAAAGCGGTCGCCGGCGCGCATCAGCGGTGACTTGACCTGCAGGCTGGCGACCTCGATCTGGTGCAGCTCGTGCGAGATCTCGTGGCCCTGTTTTTCACCCTGGTACATCCAGGCCACGCTGCCGCCGGGCTTCAGCTCCACCTGGCGCGGCTCGAAGAAGGGTTCGCGGTCCAGGATGGTCACCACCTGCTCGCTGCCGCGGCCGCCGGCCATCCACTCCAGCGTGGCCGAGATGCTGGCGTATTCGTCGGCCGCCAGCTGCTCGCGGTGGGTGGCCAGCATGCCGCGCAAATCGTCCACGCGCTGGGCCTTGCCGCTGTCGTTGGCGGTCATCAGCAGCGCGTCGCGCAAGGCCTTGGGCTCGGGTGACTTGAAGCGCAGCGCGCCGATCAGCGTGGGCAGAGATTCAGGCGCCGGCAGGTAGCGGAAGCGCCGGCTTTGGCTGTTGCTCAGGCCTGCGGCATCGGTGGCCACCACCTTCAGCTCGTGCTCGCCCGGCGTGGCATGCGTGAGGTCCAAGCGGCCGTTGCGCAGGGCGACTGCTGCGCCGTCCATCTCGTAGCGCACCGTCACCTCGCCGGCCAGGCTGTCCAGCGCCTGCACCGTCACGTATGGATCCGCCGCCTTCACCTCCGGGCCGGGCGACATCAGCTTCAGCTCCGGCCTGGCCAGGTCCAGCACGCCGAGCTGGCCGGTGTACTGCTGCGAGAACCACAGGTTGCCGCTGCTGTCGAAGGCCAGGCCAAACGGGCGCGAGCTGCGCGCGAACGGCGGCGAGCTGGGCTGCGCGTCCTGCTCGCCAACGGGCAGCGGGTAGACGACAAACTGCTTGTCGCGCCGCTGGTAGCTGAGCAGCGAGTTGCCATCCAGCGCCACCAGCCAGGGGTTGCCTTGCGCATCCAGTGTCACGCCGGCGGGGCGCGCGGCATTGGCCGGCGTGGCCATCAGCTGCACCTGGCTGGCGCCGGGCGGCAGGTAGCCCAGCTGGCCTTCGAGCTTGGCAAACCACACGCCGCCTTCGCCGTCCACCACCAGCCCGGCCGGGCCGCTGACCAGGCCGGTGCTGGCCTGGCCCATGGCGATCTCGGTGACCTGGCCGGTCGCGGGGTCGATGCTGGCCAGCGTGTCCTTGTAGCTTTCGGTGAACCAGACCTTGCCACTCTTCGCGTCAATGCCCAGCCCCGCGGGGCCGGAGCCGGGGCGCGGCAGCGGCAGCTGGGTGAACTCGCCGCTCACCGGGTCCAGCTTGCCGATGGCGCCGGCTGCGCGCTGCGTGAACCAGACGTGGCCCTTGGCGTCCAGCGCAATGTTGAACGGCCAGCTCTCGGTGCCGGGGATGGCGTATTCGCGGCGCTGGCCGGTCTGCCAGTCGTAGCGGATGATCTTGTTGTCGTAGCTGGCGGCAATCCACACCGAGCCGGGGTAGCCGTTCTGCTTGGTGCCGGCGATCACGCCGACCGGCCGGCTGTTGGCGCCGAGCTCGAAAGTGCGCACCTTGCCGCCGCTGTACATCGCCAGCTTGCCGGCGCGCGCCAGCGCCACCCACACGCGGTCCTCGTCGTCCACCGAGACGATGGCCGGGCCGCTGCCCGGGTTGTCCAGCGCCAGCTCCTGGAAGTGGCCCTGCACGGTGACGGACTTGGGCATCTCCGCTGCCATGGCAGGCACCGCACAGCTGCAGACAGTGACGACCCAGGGCGCCCAATGTTGGGTGCAGTGGCGCATCAGGTGTTCGCCGAGCGTGTGGCTCAGCCGCTGCGCCAGGTTGGCGCGGGGGAGGTGTTGTTCAGGCATGTGCAAACCTTTCAGCAAACCAGTCAAAGGCCCCGGGCAACCAGCGGTAGAAGCTGCTGGTGCCCACGTGCTCGGCGGCGACGGTCTTCACCTCCACCCGGCCCTGGCCCCAGGCCGCGTAGGCCTCGGTGTGGCGGGCGTCGAACATCGCGTCTTCTGTCATCGCGTACACCCGGCATGCGGCCTGCGGCGGCGCCAGCGCGTCCAGCCGCACCGAGGCGGCCAGCGCGTCCAGCTCGGCTTCGCCCGGCTGGCCGAAGCTCCAGCTGAACATGCGCGAGAAGTACGGGTGCTGGCGGTGCTTGTCCTCGATCCAGGCGG
>NZ_VIDT01000661.1 GCF_006519715.1 Ideonella azotifigens | reverse complement strand
ACCTGATCCAGGCCGAGCAGGCGCTGCGCTCGGCCAACGCCAACATCGGCGCGGCGCGTGCCGCCTACTTCCCGAAGATCCTGCTCAGCGGCAGTTTCGGGGGCGTGAGCGACTCGCTGTCCAACCTGTTCGACAGCGCCACCAAGGCCTGGACTTTCACCGCGCAGGCGGCGCTGACGCTGTTCGATGCCGGCCGCAACCAGGCCAATGTCAAGGTTGCCGAGGTGAACCGCGACATTGCGGTGGCGCAGTACGAGAAGGCGGTTCAGACCGCGTTCAAGGAAGCTGCCGACGCGCTGAACGGCCAGAGCGAATGGCACCGACAGGTTGAAGCCCAGCAACTCTTCCTGGACGCCGAGCGCGAACGCACCCGGCTGACCAGGATGAAGCTGGACGCCGGCGCTGCCAGCCTGCTGGAACTGCAGGACGCCGAGCGCACACGCGCCGCGGCCGAGCAGGCGCTGGTGCAGTACCGGCTGTCCGAACTGTTGAACCGCGTGGCGCTGTACAAGGCGCTGGGCGGCGAAGAGCGGGCCAGCGAGCAGACGGCTTCGGCGGCGAAGTAAAGCCAGGCGCCCGGTGGGCGCCGCATGAAAAAACCCGGCAGGTGCAGCGCACCTGGCCGGGTTTTCTTTTTGCGGTTCGGAAACCTCAGTACAGGTGCTGGGCCAGGAAGGCCAGGCTGCGCCCGTGGGCCAGCGTGGCGCTGCGCGGGTGGTAGCTGCCGCGGGCCCAGCAGTTGAAGCCGTGGCCGGCGCCGGGGTAGACGTGGAACTCGGTGCCCTTGTGGTCGGCCATGGCGCCGCGCACCTGCTCCACCGCACTGAGCGGAATGTGGTCGTCCTGCTCACCGTAGTGGAACTGCATGGGGCAGCGCACCTGCGGCGCCAGCGCGAGCTGGTTCTGGATGCCGCCGCCGTAGTAGGCGACCGCCGCGTCGACCGGCATCATCGCCGCGGCGCTGAAGGCCAGCCGGCCGCCCATGCAATAGCCGATCGCGCCGACCTTGCCGCTGCACTCGGCGCGACCCTTCAGCACGCCCAACGTGGCCTTCATGTCGCCCAGCACCTGGTCGGACTTGACAGTGCCCATCAGCTCGTAGGCCCGCTTGGCGTCGTCGCCGTCATAGCCCAGCTCGACCCGTGGCGCGTGGCGCCAGAACAGGTCCGGCGCCAGCACCACGAAGCCGTCCTGCGCGTACTGCTCGGCCACGCTGCGGATGTGCGGGTTCACGCCGAAGATCTCCTGCAGCAACAAGAGGCCCGGGCCACTGCCGCCGGGTGGCAGTGCCAGGTAGGCGCCGAAGCGGCCGTCCGGGCTGTCGACGTCCAGCCATTCGGTGGTGATGGGATGAGGCATCGAAAATCCTATAGGGTATTGGGTATGTGATCCCGCCTGCACATCAGCCAAGCTGCTGTCCAAAGAAGCGCAGGGTGCGGTCCCATGCCAGTTGGGCCCAGGCGGCGTCGTATTGGGTCATGGCGATTCGGCCGGGGCCTACGGCGGTCTCGTTGGCGAAGGCGTGCTGCGCCAGGTAGCGGTAGCCTTCGTATGGCACCTGGGCCTCTTTCAGCTTGGCCTCCAGGGCGTCGACGCCGCTCAGCGCGAAGGCCTGGTCCTGGGTGGCCCAGTGGGCCATCAAGGGGCGAGCGCCGATCTTGCTGGCGTCGATGAATTCCAGCGGCGGATAGCCGTACCAGACCACGGCCGCATCCGCCTCGGGTGCCATCACCATGGACAGCAGGCTCAGCGCACCGCCCATGCAGTAGCCGGTGACCCCGACCTTGCCGCTGCCCAGGCCCTGGGCCTTGAGGTGTTGCACCGCACCGCGCACGTCGTTCGCTGCCGCGTCGCCGAAGTCCAGCCCGGTCATCAAGTGGTGGGCCTCTTCCTGCTCCACGGTGCTTTTTCCCTTGTAGAGATCGGGCACCAGCGCAGTGAAGCCGGCAGCGGCCAGCCTGTCGGCCACGCCGCGGATCTGGTCGTTGATGCCCCACCACTCCTGGATCACCACCACCGAGGCCACGGGCTCTGGCGCTTCGGCGCAATAGGCCTTGGCGCTGCGGCCATCGGCGCGCTTGAATTCGATGAGGTGTCCCATATGGAGTGTCCCGTTCGGAGGAGCAATTGACCTGACGTTAAGCGTAACTCAATGCCATTTGATGCCTTGCGCAGGGGTTGGGCCAGCCACGGCGCCAAGGCCGGGGTGGCATGTCGCGCCCCGCCGATTGTGTGCAAAACCGCCCGGCCGTGTCGCCTATTCAGGGTCGGCCCCGTTGTTGCTGACCCGCGCCCATCCCACAATGTTTTGACCAAGCCTGAAGCCAGGTGCGAGGGGGGACTCACCGATGAAGGACGATGATCGACCGCTGATGGCCGAACTCCTGGGCGTGGACGCGCCCTGGAAAGTGATGGACGTGCAGCGCAGCAGCGGCACGCAAACCGTCACCGTTCACATCGAGCGGCCACCGCCTCACCCGGGGCTGTTTAGCCGGCGCGCCGTGGTCCCCGTGCGGCGGCAGTTGCGCTGGGAGCATGTGACCCTGGCCGGATGGCGCTGCCGCGTGCAGGTGGGCTTGCGTGATGGCGACGCCCTGCCTGCCACCGCCTGGACGGGTGAAGAAGCGCCCGGCTACACGCGCGGCCTGCAGCGCCTCATCATGGACTTGCTGCTGGCCGGCGCCACCACCGAGCAGCTTTCGGTGTTGTTGAAGCTGCCCTTTGCGGACCTGTGGCGCCACAAGTTTCGGCTGGACCAGGGCCGCAACACGACTGCGCTGCCCGCGCCTTCCGGCCTGCCGGCGGAAGGTTCGCCGCTGTGGCCTGCGCTGCTGATGGGCCGCGTGTCCCTGGATGTGAAGGCCCTGGGCCTGAGGCTGCTGCTGGCCAAGCTGCAGCGCGAGGCGGCGCTGCATGGCGACGCGGACCTGCACCGCCAGGCTGCGCAGGAACTGCATCGCTATTTCCTGCGCAGCCAGGCC
>NZ_VIDT01000660.1 GCF_006519715.1 Ideonella azotifigens | reverse complement strand
GGCGGCGGGTGGTAGGGTGTCGACGATGAGGTCGGCAGCGGGGTCAGCCGGCGCGGAGGCCGCGCGGCGCTTGGCAGAGGTCGCCATGGGGCGAGTTCATCCGTGGTGAAGAAGGGGAGGTGCCCGGCCGCCAGCGACGGTGCGCCGCACAAGGGCGGCACACGGCCAGCGGTGGGCTGTGAGGAGGTCTCTGTTCGCTAGACGCCGCGTGCCCGGTCGGCCGCGAACTGGCGGCGGAATTCGGCGAAGGTGCCGGCGTCCAGGGATGCGCGCACTTCGCGCATCAGGTTCAGGTAGTAATGCAGGTTGTGCACCGTGGCCAGCATCGGGCCCAGCATTTCGCCGCAGCGGTCCAGGTGGTGCAGGTAGGCGCGGCTGAAGCCGCCGGCGCCCATCCCGGCAACATTCGCGTCGCCCGCGCAGGCATAGCAACTGCAGCTTTCGTCGATCGGCCGGTGGTCGCTTTTGTGGCGCGCGTTGCGGATCTTCAAATCGCCGAAGCGGGTGAAGAGGTGACCGTTGCGGGCATTGCGGGTAGGCATCACGCAGTCGAACATGTCCACGCCGCAGACCACGCCTTCGACCAGGTCTTCCGGCGTGCCCACGCCCATCAGGTAGCGCGGCTTGTGGGCCGGCAGCAAATGCGGCGTGTGCGCCATGATGCGCAGCATCTCGTCCTTGGGCTCGCCGACGCTGACGCCGCCAATCGCATAACCCGGCAGGTCCAGCTCGACCAGCGCATTCAGCGAGGCTTCACGCAGGTTTTCGAACATGCCGCCCTGCACGATGCCGAACAGCGCGTTCGGGTTCTGCAGCTTGGCAAACTCGGCCTGCGAGCGCTTGGCCCAGCGCAGGCTCAGCTCCATCGAGACCTGCGCTTCCTTCTCGGTCGTGCGGTGGCCCTTGGTTTCGTAAGGCGTGCACTCGTCGAACTGCATGACGATGTCGGAGTTCAGCACCGTCTGGATCTGCATCGAGACTTCCGGCGTGAGGAACAGCTTGTCGCCATTGACCGGTGACGCGAACTTCACGCCTTCCTCGGTGATCTTGCGCATCTCGCCGAGCGACCAGACCTGGAAGCCGCCGGAGTCGGTCAGGATCGGCTTGTGCCAGTTCTCGAAGCCATGCAGGCCGCCGAAGCTGGCCATCACGTCCAGCCCGGGCCGCATCCACAGGTGGAAGGTGTTGCCCAGGATGATCTGCGCGCCCATGTCGTGCAGCGAGCGTGGCAGCACGCCCTTGACGGTGCCGTAAGTGCCCACCGGCATGAAGATCGGCGTCTCGACCACGCCGTGGTTGAGCGTCAGCCGGCCGCGGCGGGCATGGCCGTCGGTCTTGATCAGTTCGAACTGGAGCATCCGGGGATTGTCGCGCAGTGGGGCACCCGGTCTCGCGGGTGGGCGCTGCCCTGCTGGCGGGACAATGCACGCATGCCCTTCAGCCTGAACCAGCCGGTGCACCACGAGCTGGTGATCAAGAAAAGCCGCTTCATCGCCTGCGTCGAACCGATGGCCGACCGCGCAGCGGCCGTCGCTCGCGTAGCGGAACTGCGTGCCCAGCATCCCGGTGCCAACCATGTCTGCTGGGCCTTGATGGCCGGTGGCCAGTCAGCCGCCAATGACGATGGCGAACCCGGTGGCACCGCCGGTCGGCCGATGCTGGACGTGCTGCGCCACCAGGACCTGGAGGGCGTGATGGCCAGCGTGGTGCGCTACTTCGGCGGCGTGAAGCTGGGCGCTGGCGGCCTGGTGCGCGCCTACACCGACGCGGTGGCGCAAGCCTTGTTGGGCGCCGAGAAGACGCCGCTGCAAAAGCGCATCGAATGGCGCTGCGAGGTGCCGTACGCACTGGAGGGGCGCTTTCGACGGGAGTTGGACCTGGCCGGGGCTTCTTTGCTCGACGCAGGGCACGGTGACGGCGTGGTGCTGCACTTCTCGGTACTGGCGTCTGCTTCGGAGGCCTTGAAGCTTCGATTGGAAGAAGCGGGTCAGGGAAAGTTGTGCTGGCTGACTGACTAGGTTTCAGTGGCCAAGGCCAACGGGTGGCCGGCTCCGTTCATGTCCCCCGGCCTTCGGCCTCCTCCTTTACTTCACTGCGCCGGCCACCCGCCGTCCTTGGAACTCCACGGTCTTGGGGTTTCACGGTCGAACAGCCAAAACACCGTGCCAGATCAGGGTGGTGGGATGCTGTGCAGCAAAGTAAAGGAGGAAACTTCGGCGCAGCCGAAGTTGGGGGACATGAGCGGAACAGCGTCCCGCCGGCCTGATCCCACGCCGACCCCAGGTCGTGAACGGCCATCACGAAGTCATTTCCGCAGACCGGTTCAACGTCCCCGGCACACCTTCGCAAAAGGTCCGCCACTCACGCAGGATGAAGCGCCCACGTTGGGCCGATTCGAAGTTGGCGCGGCCTTCGGGGTCGGCTTTCAGGCGGGCGCGGTAGCGCTCGTAAGCGGCCAGGTCTTCGAACGAGATCAGGCCCCAGGCCTCGTGGTTGCTGCCTTCGCTGGGCAGGAAATAGCCGATCAGCTGCCCGCCGCAACGGGGAATGATAGGGCCCCAGGCCTGGGCGTAAGCGGTGAAGGCTTCGCGCTGGAACGGGTCGATTTCGTAGCGGATGAAACAGGTCACGGCCATGGTGGCTCCTCGGGGTCAATCAGACGGTGACGCCACTGTGCGTGCTTTTCAGTCGGGCACGATTCGCCTACGATCGAACCATGAGCGCAATCCATTGCCATGGCTGACGGGCCACCGATTGCCCGTGTGGCCGCCTTGATCGGCGACCCGACACGTGCCGAGATGCTGGCCACGCTGATGGCCGGACAGGCGTTGACCGCCACCGAACTGGCGCAGCGCGCGGGCGTTGGCAAGGCGACGGCGAGCACGCACCTGGCGCGCTTGGTCGAAGCGCAGTTGCTGGTCGTCAGCGCGCAAGGCCGGCACCGCTATTTCCGCTTGGCCGACCCCGACGTGGCCCAGCTGC
>NZ_VIDT01000066.1 GCF_006519715.1 Ideonella azotifigens | reverse complement strand
GGCAGGGCCGCGTTGTAGTGCGCCAGGGCGGCGTCCAGCCCGGCCAGCGCCTCGGCTTTCAGCAAGGTGTAGCCGGGAATGGACAGCTCGCCGCCGAGGTTGAACAGCTCGTGCTGGACGACGACCAGCAGCTCGCGCACGTCGTCCGGCAGCGGTTCGGCCAGCAGCACGCCGATCTGCGAGTTGAGCTCGTCCACGTCGCCCATGGCGGCAATGCGCAGGTGGTGCTTGGGCACGCGCTGGCCGTCGCCCAGCCCGGTGGTGCCGTCGTCGCCAGTGCGGGTGGCGATTTGTGAGAGTCGATTGGCCATGCGGCGATGTTAAGCGGCGCCGCCTTCACAAGCGTTTTGGGCTAGATTGCCAGCATGCCCAGTTCGCTTGCGCCCTCGCCCGCTTCCATCCCACCTCCTGTTTTGCTGGTCACCGGCGGTGGCCGTGGCATCGGTGCTGCGGTGGCCCTCGCCGCTGCTGCAGCCGGCCATGCCGTGGCGGTGAACTATCACCGTGACGAGGACTCGGCGCAAAAGGTGGTCGAGCGCATCGCGGCAGCGGGCGGCAAGGCCATCGCGCTGCAGGCGGACGTGTCGCAGGAAGAGCAGGTGCTGCGCATGTTCGCGGCGGTGGATGAAACCCTGGGCCGGCTGAACGGCCTCGTCAACAACGCCGGCATGCTGGCGCCGCAGATGCGTGTGGAACACATGACGGCGGCGCGGCTGCAGCAGGTGCTGGCGACCAATGTGATCGGCAGTTTCCTTTGCGCGCGCGAAGCGGTGCGCCGCATGGCGCGCAGCCACGGCGGCGCGGGCGGCGCCATCGTCAACCTGTCCTCGATGGCGGCCAAACTGGGCGCGCCCGGTGAATACGTGGACTACGCGGCATCAAAGGGCGCGGTCGAAGCGTTGACCATCGGCCTGGCCAAGGAAATCGCGGCCGAGGGCATTCGCGTCAATGGCGTGCGCCCGGGGTTGATCCACACCGACATCCACGCCAGCGGCGGTGAGCCCGGCCGCGTGCAGCGGCTGGAAGCCAGCGTGCCGATGGGCCGAGGCGGACAGCCCGAAGAGGTCGCGGCCGCGGTGCTGTGGCTGCTGTCTGACGCAGCCTCGTATTGCACCGGCACCTTCATTGATGTGTCTGGCGGTCGCTGAAGACCGCGACCGGACCGCACAGGAATCACGACATGAACGCCCCTCAACTGATGCCAAACCAGGTTGCTCGACCGGTGCCGGCCGAGCTGCTGTCGCAATTGCGCGCACATTTCGGCGAGCGCTGCAGCACCGCATTGGCGGTCCGCGAACAGCACGGCCGCGACGAGTCGCCGTTCGACGTGCTGCCGCCCGAGGCCGTGCTGTTCTGCGAAAGCACTTCGGACGTGGCGCTGGCCGTGCGCCTGGCGGCCGCGCACCGTGTACCGGTGATCGCCTACGGCGCCGGATCGTCTCTGGAGGGCCACCTGCTGGCCGTGCAAGGCGGCATCAGCCTGGACCTGTCGCGCATGAACCAGGTGCTGCGCGTGCACGCCGAAGACTTGACGGCCACCGTGCAGCCCGGCGTGCTGCGCAGCCAGCTGAACCACGAGATCAAGGACCAGGGGCTGTTCTTCCCCATCGACCCGGGCGCGGACGCTTCCATCGGCGGCATGAGTGCGACGCGCGCGTCCGGTACCAACGCTGTGCGCTATGGCACGATGCGCGAGAACGTGCTGGCGCTCGAGGTGGTGACCGCCAGCGGCGAGGTCATCCGCACCGGCACTCGCGCGCGCAAGAGCAGCGCCGGCTACGACCTGACGCGGCTGATGGTCGGCAGCGAAGGCACGCTGGGCATCATCACCGAGGTCACGCTGAAGCTGCATCCGCTGCCCGAATGCGTGGCCGCGGCCATCTGCTTCTTTGAGGACGTGGGCGCGGCCGTCAACACCACCATCCAGCTGATCCAGCTCGGCGTGCCAATCGCCCGTTGCGAACTGCTCGACACGCACGCAGTGCGGGCGGTCAACCACAACGACCATCTCGGCCTGAAGGAAGCGCCGATGCTGCTGATGGAGTTCCACGGCAGCGACGCGAGTGTCAAGGAACAGGCCGCCACGGTGCAGGAACTGGCGCGCGACTGGGGTGGTCAGGACTTCCAGTGGGCGACCACGCCGGAAGAGCGCACCCGGCTCTGGACTGCGCGTCATCACGCCTACCTGTCAGCGCTGCAGATGAAACCCGGTTGCCGCGCTGTCACAACAGACACCTGCGTCCCGATCTCGCGCCTGGCGGAGATGGTGACCAGTGCACTCGCCGAAGCTGAAGCCGCCGGCCTGCCGCATTTCGTCGTCGGCCACGTCGGCGACGGCAACTTCCACATCGCCTACCTGATCGACCCGGCGCTGCCGGCCGAGCGCGAGCTGGCCGAAGACCTGAATCGCCGCGTCGTCGAACGTGCCATCGCCGCGCAAGGCACCTGCACCGGCGAACACGGCATTGGCCTTCACAAACAGGGCTTCCTGATCGACGAAACCGGCGAAGGCGCGGTGGCGATGATGCGCGCGGTCAAGCAGGCGCTGGACCCGCACAACATCCTGAATCCGGGGAAGATTTTTCAGATGTGAATTCAGGCACCTGAATTGAGAAGAGCCGGCATGCGCCGGCCCCAATGGTCACATCAACGTGCAGACAATCAAGGCACCAGCGTGATCGTAGTCGACGGGAACATGGTGCTGAAGTCGGTGTCGCCACCGTCCTCGATGCTGGTCATCATACGGCTGTTACCAGCGAAGTCGGTTACGCTGAGCGTCGTCAGCTTGTAGTCGCCCGTCGGTTGATAGTAGTAATAAGGCGTGGTCGCCATGCGAATTTCGGCCTTGCCGAGGCCGCGTGCGGATTCGGCGTTGGTGAAGCTAAGGCAATCGTAGGCGCTAGGAGAGCAGAAGGTGGCACTGGCCATGCGGACACCGGACACCTTGTCTTCGGCCGTGTCTTGCACAGTGACACTGAATCCAGCCATGGCTTGGTTGGAGTAGGAACCCTTCTGCAGGGCCGACAAGCTCACAGTAGGCGTGAGCACTTTGCCGGAGACCACCGTAGGAGCCTGCGTGTCACCAGAGGCACCAACGACGTTGAAGCTGGTCGATCCACCAAACTGAGCCAGCGCTGCAGCATCGTAGACCCTCCCGTTTCCCGCCGCGTCAGAGACCTGAAGGGAGGTGATCGACCAAGTGCCGGTGCTCAGGTTGGACGCATCGATGGCAAGCTTGCCCTTGATGGTCTTGTCGGGATATCCCACCGCAAAAGTGGCGAAGTTCGAGCTGTAGTTGGTCGCGTTCTGCACCCACAGTGTGACTTGGCTGACGCCGGCAAAATCATCGCTGGCCGTGAAATTGACCAACAATTGGGCCGCTCCCTTGCTGGAATCCAGATCGGTCTTGCCGGTCGAGAAAGCCGTCAGCGTGGGGGCGACGTTGTCCACCTTGATATAGCTGGCCTGCACAGCGCGCGAAGGTGACTGAAGATGCAGGCGTTCAACGCGCTTGTCCAGGAATGCCCGCGCCTGCGGGGTCAGGTCGAAGTTGCCGGAGAAGTCTGAAGCCTGGGCCACAGAAGCAAGGGCGGTGCAAGCCGCCGCCAATACCTGGCGAGAATCGAATTTCATGACGGTGGAAATGGAGTGTTATCTGCGGCGGGCGTCTTTGCCCTCCGCAAATCGCCCCGCGCGCGCACGTTAATCCAACCCGTCATGCAGGTCATCCCCACATTCGGGGGTGTTCGTATGTTGGCGCCGACCGAAATTTGACCCACTTACAGCGATAGTGCCGATCCAAATTTGACCCGGGTGTTCGACCTACCCTGCCTCTTTCTTGAGCAGGGGGAAGGAGTGATCACCATGGCCATGATTGGCAAGGTCAAGCGGATGTACTTCCGCGAGAAGAAGTCTGTTCGGGAGATCGTGCGGCTGACGAGTTGGTCGCGCAACACGGTCCGCAAGTGGTTGAAGGCGGCGGCGCTGGAGGCGCCGAGCTACCGACGCAGCGAGATGCCGGGCAAGCTCACGCCGTTCCACGAGACGATCAAGCAAGCACTCAAGGTGGACGCGCACCGCCCGCGCCACGAGCGGCGCACGGCGCGGGCCCTGCACGCCCAGATCAAGCTGGAGGGCTACAGCGGGGGCTACAGCCGCGTCACCGACTTCATCCGGGCGTGGCGCCAGGGTGAGGGGCAGTCCGTGTCCACCAAGGCCTTCGTGCCCCTGGTCTTCGAACTGGGCGAGGCCTTCCAGTTCGACTGGAGCGAAGAGGGGCTGGTGGTGGGCGGCATCTACTACCGGATGCAGGTCTCGCACCTCAAGCTGTGCGCCAGCCGAGCCTTCTGGCTGGTGGCATACCCCAGCCAAGGTCACGAGATGCTGTTCGACGCGCACACCCGTTCGTTCGCGGCGCTGGGCGGCGTCGCCCGGCGCGGCATCTACGACAACATGAAGACGGCGGTCGACAAGGTCAAGAAGGGCAAGGGCCGCGTCGTCAACAAGCGCTTCGCCGTGATGTGCGCGCACTACCTGTTCGACGCCGACTTCTGCAACGTCGCCTCGGGCTGGGAGAAGGGCGTCGTCGAGAAGAACGTGCAGGACAGCCGCCGGCGCATCTGGATCGACGCGGCCAAGCTCAAGTTCGGCAGCTTCGTCGAACTCAACGCCTGGCTGGGTGACCGGTGCAAGGCCCTGTGGGACGAGGTCCGCCACCCCGAGCACGACCAGTTCAGCGTGGCCGAGATGCTCGAGCACGAGCGGCCGCACCTGATGCCCATGCCCGAGCCGTTCGACGGCTATGTCGAGAGCCCGGCACGCGTGACCAGCACCTGCCTGGTGAGGGTGGCGCGCAACCGCTACTCGGTGCCCTGCGAGTTGGCCGGCCAGACGGTCAGCACGCGCCTGTACCCAGGCAAGATCGTCGTCGTGGCAGGCGACGACATCGTGGCCAGCCATGAACGCCTGAGCGACCGTGGCCAGACCCAGTACCACTGGCAGCACTACATCCCGCTGATCCAGAGGAAGCCCGGCGCGCTGCGCAACGGGGCGCCCTTCGCCGACATGCCCGAGCCGCTGCAGCAACTGCGTCGGGCACTCCTGCGTGACCCGGGCGGCGACCGCGTGATGGCACAGGTGCTGGCCATCGTGCCGACGGCCGGGCTCGATGCTGTGCTGGTGGCGGTCGAACTGGCGCTGGAAGGCACCCGACGAGGGCGGCGGGTCAGCGTCGAGCACGTCCTCAACGTGCTGGGCCGGCTGAACGGTGCGCCGATGCCGGAGAACGCCGCCACGGGGCTGCAGGTGGCCACCAAGCCGCTGGCCGACACTGAGCGCTATGACCGCCTGCGCGGCAACAGCCTGAACAGCGGTATCGCCGAGGAGGCCGACCATGCGTGAGCTTGCCGTCGAACTCAAGCAACTGCGCATGCACGGCATGGCCGGCGCGTGGGCCGATCTGGTGGAGCAAGGCGGTGGCGGTGCGGGCGGGGCAGCACTGGAGAGCTCACGCTGGCTGCTCGAACACCTGCTGCAGGCCGAGACCACAGACCGCGCCATGCGCTCGGTGAGCCATCAGATGCACACGGCCAAGTTCCCTGTGCACCGTGACCTCGCGGGCTTCGACTTCGACGTCTCGCCAGTGGACCGCAAGTTGATCCACACGCTGGCCGAGCTGACGTTCACCGACGCGGCGCACAACGCCGTGCTGGTGGGCGGGCCCGGCACCGGCAAGACGCACCTGGCGACAGCCATCGGCGTGGCCGGCATCACGCGGCATGGCCGGCGGGTGCGCTTCTACTCGACGGTCGATCTGGTCAACGCGCTGGAGCAGGAGAAGGCCAGTGGCAAGGCCGGGCGCATTGCGGCGAGCCTGCTGCGCATGGACCTGGTCATCCTCGATGAGCTGGGCTACCTGCCCTTCAGCCAGGCGGGCGGAGCGCTGCTGTTCCACCTGCTGTCCAAGCTGTACGAGCACACCAGCGTGATGATCACGACCAACCTGGACTTCGCCGAGTGGTCCAGCGTGTTCGGCGACGCCAAGATGACCACGGCCTTGCTGGACCGGCTCACGCATCACTGCCACATCATCGAGACGGGCAACGAGAGCCATCGCTTCCTACACAGCAGCGCCGTGGCCAAGAAGCGCATCAAGGCGCGTGAGCAGTCTCGCCGGCTCGACAAGCAGCCACCACCGGAGGCGGACAGTTGAGCGAGGACCACGAGGGATGCCGCTACGGGCTCCGCCCTGCGCGGCATCCCTCGCGAACTGACTAACGTTAGGAGAGCAACGAAACAGCCGCAGACCTACACTTATCCACAGCTGACCGCCACGCGGTTGGCATCCATCCCCGGGTCAATATTGAATCGGCAGGGTGGGTGGATCGGCGCCGACAGTGTTCGTACGCTCCTTGAAGATGAATCCCTGGCTCAGGGCGCAGGCACGTTCCAGCGTCGGGTCACGTCACCCTGGCCATTCACGCTTTCCAGGTGCACGCCAAAGCCCCACAGGCGGGCAACGTGCTTGAGGACTTCGTTGGCCCCGTCGTCGAGCGGGCGGTCGTTGTGCTGGGTGTGGCGCAGCGTGAGCGAACGGTCGCCGCGCAGGTTGACGTTCCAGACCTGGATGTTGGGTTCGCGGGTGCCCAGGTCGTACTGGCGTGACAGCGCTTCGCGCACACGGCGGTAGCCTGTGTCGTCATGAATGGCGCTGACCTCCAGCTCGCTCTGCTTCTCGTCGTCGCTGATGGCGAACAGGCGGAAGTCGCGGATCAGCTTGGGGCTGAGGTACTGGCCAATGAAGCTCTCGTCCTTGTAGTTGCGCATGGCCTGGTCCAGCACCGGCAGCCAGGGCTTGCCGGCAATGTCCGGGAACCACTGCTGGTCTTCCTCGGTGGGCTTGTCGCAGATGCGCTTGATGTCGGTGTACATCGCAAAGCCCAGCGCATACGGGTTCAGGCCGGAGTAGCCGCGGTCGCCCACGCGCGGCTGGTAGACCACGTTGGTGTGAGACTTCAGCCACTCGATCATCACGCCGTCGGTCAGGAAGCCGTCGTCGTACATGGTGTTGAGCAGCTTGTGGTGCCAGAAAGTGGCCCAGCCTTCGTTCATGACCTGGGTCTGTCGCTGCGGGTAGAAATACTGCGCGACCTTGCGCACAATGCGCACGACCTCACGCTGCCAGGGCTCCAGCAGCGGCGCATTCTTCTCGATGAAATACAGCAGGTTCTCTTCCGGGTCGACCGGGAAGCGCTTGGCCTGCTTTTCCTCTTCGGCCACTTCGGCCTTGCGCGGCAGCGTGCGCCAGATGTCGTTGACCTGCTGCTGCGCGTGGTGCTCGCGGTCCTTGCGCATGGCCAGCTCTTCGGCGAGCGACTTCTTGCTGGGCCGGCGGTAGCGGTCCACGCCGTGGTTCTGCAGCGCATGGCAGGAGTCGAGGAACAGCTCGACCGTCTCCACGCCGTGGCGCTCTTCGCACTCGGCAACGTAGTTCTTCGCATAGACCAGGTAGTCGATGATGGACGCGGCGTCGGTCCACATGCGGAACAGGTAGTTGCCCTTAAAGAAGCTGTTGTGGCCATACGCAGCGTGGGCGATCACCAGCGCCTGCATCGCCATCGTGTTTTCCTCCATCAGGTAGCTGATGCAGGGGTTGGAGTTGATGACGATCTCGTAGGCCAGGCCCATGTGGCCACGGCGGTAGTTCTTCTCGGTGGAGATGAACTCCTTGCCGTAGCTCCAATGCCGATAGTTCACCGGCATGCCCACACTGGCGTAGGCATCCATCATCTGCTCGGCGGTGATGATCTCGAGCTGGTTCGGATAGGTGTCCAGGCCGAAGCGCCTGGCGGTCGACCGGATCACGTCGTGGTACTGCTCGATCAGCTCGAACGACCAGTCACTGGGATCTGACAAGGGCCGCTCGGGCCGCTGGGGTGAAGGCAAGGGGGACTCCAAGGACATGCGAGGCTTGCGACGGTCACCGTCGGTAGGGATCTTGGCCGGTTTGTCGGCGAAACGGCGGTCCTGGGAGAACTCGCGTTGCGTGGTGGCAGTGTTCATGCAGTCGCCCCTTCCTTCTTGAAGAGATCACGGAAGACTGGGTAGATCTGCGAGGCTTCTACAGCCTTGCGCATCGCAAAGTTCTTGTGGGACGCCGTGAGGCGGTTGTACTCCTCCCACAGGTTTTGTTCTTCTTCCGCGACCTGCACGTACGCGTAGTAGCGGCAGGCCGGCAGCAGCTTTTCGGTCAGCAACTCTCGGCAGCGGCCGGAGTCGTGGTGCCAGTTGTCACCGTCACTGGCCTGGGCACCATAGATGTTCCATTCGGTCGGGTTGTAGCGTTGCGCAATGATCTGGCTCATCAGCTCCAGTGCGCTGGACACCACCGTGCCGCCGGTCTCGCGCGCGTGGAAAAAGTCGTCTTCACTGACCTCTTGTGCCTGCGTGTGGTGGCGGATGAAGACCAGGTCGATCTTCTCGTAGTGCTTGGTCAGGAACAGGTACAGCAGGATGAAGAAGCGCTTGGACAGCTCCTTGCGCTGCTCGTCCATCGAGCCGGAAACGTCCATCAGGCAGAACATCACCGCCTTGCTGGTGGGCACCGGTGTGCGCACGCGGCTGCGGAACTTCAGGTCGATCGGGTCCAGGAAAGGGATCATGCCCAGCCGGGCCTTGAGCGCGGCAATGCGTTCCTCGGTTTCGCGCAGCTCCTTCTGGATGACCTCGTCATCGCTCGGGTTGCGCTTCAGGAAGGCGACCCGCTCTTCAAGCCGATGCAGTTCGCGGCGCGACTCGCCGCCCAGGGCAATGCGGCGGCCCAAGGCGCCACGCATCGAGCGCACCACGTGCAGGTTGTTCGGCGTGCCATCGCTGGAATAGCCTGCGCGGTGCGACTTCCATTCAGGCACCTCTGCGAGCTGGGTTCGGATCAGGTGCGGAAGCGCCAGGTCTTCGAAAAAGACCTGCATGAACTCCTCGCGTGACAGCGAGAACACGAAATCATCGTCGCCCTCACCAGAGTCGCTGGCTTGACCCTTGCCACTGCCCTTGCCGCCACCGCCCTTGGGGCGCTCGATGCGGTCGCCAGTGACGTACTCCTGGTTGCCAGGGTGCACCATTTCGCGCTGGCCACCCTGGCCATGGTGGAACATCGGCTCGGTCAGGTCCTTCTTCGGGATGCGCACCTCTTCACCGCGCTCCAGGTCGCGAATGCCGCGCCCGTCGACCGCGCGACGCACCGCGTCGCGGATCTGGTCCTTGTGGCGCCGCAAGAATCGCTCGCGGTTGCCAATCGACTTGTTCTTGCCCGCCAGCCGCCGGTCAATGATCTGCTGGAGCATGAGGGCCTTTCCTGGATTGCCTGATTCGCTCAGGTCAGTTCAAAAACGCAGTGACAACAAACCATGCCCGTGGCCGGAGGAGACGCGGGCCGAGCGCCGGGCCGCTCTCAAGAAGCCGACGGGCCGCCCCTAGGCTTCTTGCCCCCCTCGGGGGGCCTGCCGCAACGCGGCAGATCTGGGGGCTTCATTCCACCGGGCCCGCGGCCCCCTCGGGGGGCGGGCAGGCGTACCCGCCTGCCCGGGGGCCCCATCTAGCTCGACTTGCGTACGCGCAGGTACCACTCGCAGAGCAAGCGCACCTGCTTGGGCGTGTAGCCCTTGCGCACCATGCGCTCAACGAAGTCCTCGTGCTTCTTGGCCTCGTCGGCGCTGGCCTTGGCGTTGAAGCTGATGACAGGCAGCAGTTCCTCGGTGTTCGAGAACATCTTCTTCTCGATTACCGAACGCAGCTTCTCATAGCTGGTCCACAGCGGGTTCTTGCCGGCGTTGTTGGCGCGGGCGCGCAGCACGAAGTTGACGATCTCGTTGCGGAAATCCTTCGGGTTGGCAATGCCGGCCGGCTTCTCGATCTTCTCCAGTTCGCCGTTCAACGAGGCGCGGTCGAAGACCTCGCCGGTGTCGGTGTCGCGGAACTCCTGGTCCTGGATCCAGTAGTCAGCGTAGGTGACGTAGCGGTCGAAGATGTTCTGGCCGTACTCGCTGTAGCTCTCCAGGTAGGCCGTCTGGATTTCCTTGCCGATGAACTCGGCATAGCGCGGCGACAGCTGCTCCTTAATGAAGGCGGTGTACTTCTGCTCGAGATCGGCCGGGAACTGCTCGCGCTCGATCTGCTGCTCCAGCACATACATCAGATGCACCGGGTTGGCCGCGACCTCCTGCGAGTCGAAGTTGAAGACCTTGGAGATGATCTTGTAGGCAAAGCGGGTCGAGATGCCGCTCATGCCTTCGTCCACGCCTGCGTAGTCGCGGTACTCCTGGTAGCTCTTGGCGCGCGGGTCGGTGTCCTTCAGGTTCTCGCCGTCATAGATCTGCATCTTCGAGAACAGCGACGAGTTCTCCGGCTCCTTCAGCCGCGTGAGGATGGCGAACTGGCTCATCATCTTCAAGGTGCCGGGCGCGCAGGTGGCGCCAGCCAGCGAAGAGCCCTTGAGCAGCTTCTCGTAGATCTTCACTTCCTCGGACACGCGCAGGCAGTAAGGCACCTTGACGATGTAGATCCGGTCCAGGAAAGCTTCGTTGTTCTTGTTGTTGCGGAAGGCCTTCCACTCGCTTTCATTCGAGTGGGCCAGCACCACGCCGTCGAACGGAATGGCGCCAAAGCCTTCGGTGCCCTTGAAGTTGCCTTCCTGCGTGGCGGTCAGCAGCGGGTGCAGCACCTTGATGGGCGCCTTGAACATTTCGACGAATTCCAGCAGGCCCTGGTTGGCCAGGCACAGGCCGCCGGAGTAGCTGTAGGCGTCCGGATCGTCCTGCGCGTAGCTTTCGAGCTTGCGGATGTCGACCTTGCCCACCAGCGAAGAGATGTCCTGGTTGTTCTCGTCCCCTGGCTCGGTCTTCGCAATGCCGACCTGCTTGAGGATGCTGGGGTGGCGCTTGATGACCTTGAACTGCCGGATGTCGCCGCCGTATTCCTCCAACCGCTTGACGGCCCACGGACTCATCACGCGGTTCAGGTAGCGGCGGGGAATGCCGTATTCGCTCTCGAGAATCGGGCCGTCCTCGATCAGGTCGAACAAGCCCAACGGCGACTCGTTGACCGGTGAGCCCTTGATTGCATAAAAAGGCACCTCTTGCATCAGTGCCTTCAGGCGCTCGGCGATGGAGCTCTTGCCGCCGCCGACGGGGCCGAGCAAATAGAGGATCTGCTTCTTTTCTTCCAGGCCTTGAGCGGCATGTCGGAAATACGACACGACCTGCTCGATCGCGTCTTCCATGCCGTAGAACTCGGCGAAGGCAGGATAGATCTTGATGACCTTGTTCGCGAACAGCCGCGACAGGCGCTGGTCGTTTCGCGTGTCGACCATCTGCGGCTCACCAATCGCCTTGAGCATGCGCTCGGCGGCGGTGGCGTAGGCCAGAGGATTGCGTTTGCACTCGTTGAGATAGTCCTCGAGGGATATCTCCTCTTCACGGGTACGTTCGAACCGGGCTGCGAAGCTGCTGATCACGTCCATGGGACCTCCTGTGCAGGGAAGGCGCTGCCGGTTGCAAGACCGATCAGCGGCTGGAAAGTTTTGATGAAGTCCCGGCTTGACTGAGCCCGGGCGCCATCAGAGCGTTCCGATCAGAGACGTGTGATTCGTGTGCTTTGCGAGGCTTTAGATTGCGACTGAAGTGAGTGTGTCAAACGCGTGAAAAGACGGTGCTTTCAAGGGCTTTCCACCATCACTGCCTGATCGCCACAACTTGCATAAGGTGTGCCAGACAAGCAGCTTGGCGCGGTCTGAACCTGCTGGACGCGGCGCCTTTGTGTCATCGTTGTGAAACCATCTTCGCGCCGTTTGCGGCAAGGTGCAAGAGGGTGAGGACAGGGAGCGCCTTGGCAACACAGGTCGAAGGCCATGACGTGACAAACGCCACAACCCGTGCAGCGGACGACAGGGCTGCCACCAATACGGCGACCCATACGGCGCTTCGTATGCCGACAGGGGCCCCGCGCACGGCGCGGGGCCGAGTTGGTGCACCGGGCCCGCCCCAGGGCAGGGGGTCCCCTGCCAAACGCCCGGAAATGCCCCGGGCGCCGCGGCTCAGCGCTCGGTCACACCCAGCTTGTCGAGCAGGCCGGCCAGTTCGTCCAGCGAGCCGAAACGGATCACGACCTCGCCCTGCTCGCCGCGGCGCGTCTTGCGCTGCACGCGGATCTCGACATCGGCCGTCAGCTTGTCGGCCAGCTGTTCTTCCAGGCGCACGATGTCGCGCGACTTTTCGCCGGCCACCCGCAGCAGCGGCGTCTGCCGGCCCGGGTTCAGCGCCTTGGTGGCCAGCTTCTCGGCCTCGCGAACCGAGAGTTTCTTGGCAACAATCTCGTTGGCCGTGAGGATTTGCTGGGCTGCCGGCAGCGGCAGCAGGGCCCGTGCATGGCCCATGTCCACGTCACCCGCCATCAGCATCTTCTGCACCGGCTCGCTGAGCTGCAAAAGGCGCAGCAGGTTGCTGGCGGCGCTGCGCGAGCGGCCCACGCTTTGCGCCGCCTGCTCGTGCGTCAGGCCGAATTCATCGACCAGTCGTTTCAGCCCTTGTGCTTCTTCCAGCGGGTTCAGGTCCTCACGCTGGATGTTCTCGATCAGCGCCATCACCGCGGCGGCTTCGTCCGGCACCGGCTTGACCAGCACCGGCACCTCGGTCAGCCCGGCAAACTGCGCGGCCCGGAAGCGGCGCTCGCCGGCAATGATCTCGTAATGGCCCGGCGTGTCCAGCGGACGCACCAGGATGGGCTGCATGATGCCCTGGCTCTTGATGCTCTCGGCCAACTCGTAGAGCGAGCCTTCGTCCATGCGCGTGCGCGGCTGGTACTTGCCAGCCTGGAGCTGGGCGATCTTCAACACCGAGGGGTGACCGTCACGCGCCGCGGCCGCGGCAGGGGCGTCGCTGACCTTGGGGCCCAGCAAGGCCTCCAGCCCCATCCCGAGGCCCTTGGGTTTTTTTGTTGCCATGCGGCGATTGTCAGCGATGGCCGGGATTCAGCCCGGGTTCATGACACTTTGTCTTCGCCGCCGTGATCTTCCCCGGCGTCATCCGGGTCCGCCATCAGATGCTGCAGCACCGCCCTGCCCTCCGGCCAGTCACCCAGGCCGGAGTCGCCGTTCAGGTGACCGAGCGGCCCCAGCGCCAGGCAGGCCACGCCCCAGTCGGCAGCCATCTGCATGGCTCGCGGCAGGCTGCAGAACGGGTCGTCGCTGCTGACCAGGGCCACGGCCGGGAACGGCAGCGGCTTGCGCGCGATGGGTTGCCAGTTGTGTAGCTGGGGTGGCATGTCCTCGCGCTCGGTGTCCGGCGGCGCGACCAGCAAAGCGGCACCGACCCGCGCGGTGTGCTTGGAGTGCGCAGCCCATGCGGCCACCAGCTGGCAGCCCAGGCTGTGCGCGACCAGCACCGCCGGCCGTGCGTCGGCCAGCAGCACCTCGTCCAGCCGCGCCATCCAGTCGCCCCGGCGCGGCCAGTCCCAGTCAGCCTGCAGCACCCGCTCGTCGCCGTAGAGGACTTCCCAGCGGCTCTGCCAATGGGCGGGGCCGGAGTTCTGCCAGCCCGGCAGCAGCAGCACCCTGGGCTCGGTCAAAAGCTTGGTCATGCAAATCGCCGGGTCAATGCCGTATGCTGTGAAGTTGACCTTGATTCTGGCGCAAGCCATTCCAAGACGACCGAATGAGGATCGCATGAGCTACAAAGTCTTTGTCGACGGCCAGGAAGGCACCACCGGTCTGCGCATCCATGAATACCTGGCGCGCCGGCCGGACATCGAAGTCCTGCGCATTGACGCCGAAAAGCGCAAGGACAACGCCGAGCGCGCCCGGCTGCTGAATGCCGCCGACGTGGCCTTCCTCTGCCTGCCGGACGCGGCCTCGCGCGAAGCCGTCTCGCTGGTCGACAACCCCAATACCTGCCTGATCGACGCCAGCACCGCGCACCGCACGGTGCCTGGCTGGACCTTCGGCATGCCCGAACTGGCGCCGGGCCAGCGCGACGCGATCCGCGCCAGCAAGCGCATTGCCAATCCCGGCTGCCACGCCAGCGCCTTCATCCTGGCGCTGCGGCCACTGGTGGACGCTGGCCTCGTGCCGGCGGATGCCGCCGTCTCGGCGACCTCGCTGACCGGCTACTCTGGCGGCGGCAAGAAGATGATCGAGCAATACCAGGAAGGCGGTGACGTCCGTCTGGACGCGCCGCGCCCTTATGCGCTGGGCCTGGCCCACAAGCACCTGCCCGAAATGGCCGCGCACACGGGGCTGCAGCAGCCACCGGTGTTCCTGCCGGTGGTCGCCAACTTCTACAAGGGCCTGGCCGTCAGCGTGCCGCTGCACCTCTCGCAACTCAAGCCCGGCACCGACGCCTCCGCACTGCGGCATGCGCTGGCCGAACGTTATGCCGGCGAAGCCTTCATCCGCGTGATGCCGCTGGGCGGCGATCCGGCCACGGTCGAAGAAGGCTTCTTCGACGTACAGGCCTGCAACGACACCAATCGGGTCGACATCTTCGTGTTCGCCAATGCCCACCAGGCTCTGCTGCTGACCCGCTTGGATAACCTGGGCAAGGGCGCCAGCGGCGCCGCGGTGCAGGCCATGAACGTGCACCTGGGCGTCGAGGAGTCGCTGGGGCTGTGACCCCCTAAGCTGCAGTTCATCACCCCACGGGGGGACAGACGCAGACAACCGACTGGGGCATGCTCAGCATGGGCAGTTGTCCTACGCTGTATTTGCTTGCAATTGCCCATACTCGGTTCCATCCGTCACCGTGGGGGGCACATGCCCCGGGAGGCATGTTTGTTGTTGGTCACTTCTCGTTTCCGGCCCGCTCAGCGCGGTGCCGATTCATTGCTGCCGCCATCGGCGCAGCGTTCCAGC
>NZ_VIDT01000659.1 GCF_006519715.1 Ideonella azotifigens | reverse complement strand
CTTGCTGTCGTCGAAGGCCTCGACGCCGCCGATCTGCCCGATCATCTCGACGCGGTGCGGCTCGCCGCGGTATTCGCGCAGTGCATGCAGCATCGGCGCCAGCGGCAGGCCAATGGCGGTGCACAGCGCCAGCGCGGCCAGCGCGTTGGCGGCGTTGTGGCGGCCACGGATGCGCAACGCGTCGGCCGGCATCAGGCGCTGCAGCAGCAACTCGTCTTCGTCGTCGCCCTTGCGCTTCTTGATGGTTTCGTCGGCCGGCATCGCACGGACGAGCCAGTCCATGCCGCCGCCCGTGACCAAGCCGAAGTCGCCAGGCTTTTGCGGCGCGTCCAACCCGAAGCGGCAGACCGGCCGGCCCACCAGCTTCTTCGGCTTGCCGCGGCCACCGGTCACGACCACGGCCGCCGGCACCATGGCCTCGACCAGCGTGTCGTCGCGGTTGACGACCATCAGCGCATGTTGGCCGAAGATGCGCGCCTTGGCTGCGGCATAGGCGGCCATCGTGCCGTGCCAGTCCAGGTGGTCCTGCGTGACGTTCAGCACCGTGGCGGCGCTGGGCTCGAAGCCCTGCACACCGTCGAGCTGGAAGCTGGACAACTCCAGCACCCACACGTCCGGCAGGTGCGCGAACACCGGCAGCTTGGGCGGCGGCGGGGCCAGCACGACGGGCGGTGCAAGCGCGTCTTCGTCATCCAACGGCAGCGCTTCGGGTTCGGCCTCGGCTTCCACCTCCGCCGGTTCCGCGGACTCGTCCAGCGGCTCGGCTTCGGCAGCTGCGTTCGGCTCCTCGGCCGGCTCGGCCAGCACCGCTTCATCGGCCTCAGCAGACGGCGGCGGCTCCAGGTCCAGCGCGGCAGACAGCGTGTCCAGCATCGTCGGGCCGATGTTGCCGGCCAGGCCCACGCGCTTGCCGCAGCGCTCCACCAGCATCGAGGTCAGCGCGGTGGTCGTCGTCTTGCCGTTGGTGCCGGTGATGGCGAGCACCTTGGGCGCGTAGCCGCGGTCGGCCTTCAGGTCGGCCAGCGCACGGGCGAACAAGTCCAGTTCGTTCTGCTGCGCCAGGCCCTTGGCACGCGCGGCGGCCAGCAGCGGCGCAATGCGCGTGTCGGCAGGCGCAAGGCCGGGGCTCTTCAGCACCAGTTGCACGTCGGACAGCGAGCCAGTCGCCAGGTCGGCGTCCAGCGCGCCGGAAAAACGCTCGGCGGCAGGCACATCCGTCAACAAAGCAGTGGCCTGCGGCGGCGCTTCGCGCGAGTCCCAGACGCGGATGCGCGCGGCACCGTGCCGCGCGCACCAGCGCGCCATCGCCAGGCCGGAGTCACCGAGCCCGAGGATGAGGATGGACAGGTCGCGCAGCTGATTCATGGACTACCTGAGCTTCAGGCTGGCCAAGCCGATCAGGCACAGCAGCATCGTGATGATCCAGAAGCGGATCACCACCTGGGTCTCGTTCCAGCCGGACTTCTCGAAGTGGTGGTGCAGCGGTGCCATCTTCAGGATGCGCCGGCCTTCGCCGTACTTCTTCTTGGTGTACTTGAACCAGCCGACCTGCAGCATCACCGACAGCGCCTCGGCGACAAACACGCCACCCATCACGCCCAGCAGGATTTCCTGCCGCGTGATGACCGCGACCGTGCCCAGCGCGCCGCCAAGCGAGAGCGCGCCCACGTCGCCCATGAAGACCTGCGCCGGGTGCGCGTTGAACCACAGGAAGGCCAGGCCGGCACCGGCAATCGCGGCGCAGAAGATCATCAGCTCGCCGGCGCCGGGGATGTACGGGAACAGCAGGTACTTGCTGTAGACCGCGCTGCCGACCACGTAGCTGAAGATCGCCAGCGCGCCGGCCACCAGCACCACCGGCATGATGGCCAGCCCGTCCAGCCCGTCGGTCAGGTTGACGGCATTGCTGGCGCCGACGATGACGAAGTAGGTCAGGCCGATGAAGCCGAAGACGCCCAGCGGGTAGCTGATGGTCTTGAAGAACGGCAGCATCAGGTCGGCCTTGGGCGGCAGGTCGTTCGAGAAGCCACTCTGCACCCAGCGCAGGAAAAGCTCCAGCACGCGCAGGTTGTTGGTCTCGGAGACGCTGAACGCCAGGTACAGCGCCGCGACCAGGCCGATCAGCGACTGCCAGATGAACTTCTCGCGCGAGCGCATGCCTTCGGGGTTCTTGTCGACCACCTTGCGCCAGTCGTCGGTCCAGCCGATGGCGCCGAAGCCGAAGGTCACCAGCATCACGATCCAGACGAAGCGGTTGCTCCAGTCGCTCCACAGCACCGTGGCCAGGCCGATGCCGATCAGGATCAGCGCGCCGCCCATGGTCGGCGTGCCGCGCTTGGCCAAGTGGCTCTGCATGCCGTATTCGCGGATCGGCTGGCCGATCTTCAGCTCGGTCAGGCGGCGGATGACCCACGGGCCGAACACCAGGCCGATGACCAGCGCCGTCAACGCGGCCATCACTGCGCGGAAGGTCAGGTACTGGAACACGCGCAGGAAACCGAATTGCTCCGGGTACAGGCCCTGCAGCCACTGCGACAGGCTCAGCAGCATGCGGCCTCCCCTTTGTCTTGCGCGCCGGCCGCTTGCAGCGCGGCGACGACCTGTTCCATCTTCATGAAGCGCGAGCCTTTGACGACCACCGCGCGTGCCGCCGGCCGATCCACCGCAGCCAGCAGCTCGGCCACGCTGGCAAAGTGCCGCGCCGACTGGCCATAGGCCCGCGCGGCGTGCAGGCACAACTCGCCAGTGCTCCAGAAGTGCTCGATGCCACGCTCTGCCGCCAGCGCGCCAACCTCGGCATGGAAGGACTGGCCCTCGTTGCCGACCTCGCCCATGTCACCCAGCACCAGCCAGCGCGGCGCCGGCAGCTCGGCCAGCACCTCGATGGCGGCGCGCACGGAATCGGGGTTGGCGTTGTAGCTGTCGTCGATCAGCGTCTGGCCATTGGCCAACAACTTGACCTGCGAGCGGCCCTTGACCGGC
>NZ_VIDT01000658.1 GCF_006519715.1 Ideonella azotifigens | reverse complement strand
GGCGGCCTGCCAGGGCATGGGGGTGCGGCAACCGTCGCGGCCGGGGAAGTCCGGCCACATCTCCTTGCCATACGGGTCCTGGATGGCAGAGAACGGCAACTCGGCCTGGGCAAGCCCCAGTTCCTCGCCCTGGTACAGGCAGGGCGAGCCACGCAGCGAGGCCAGCAGGCCCAGCAGCACCGGCGCGATGCGGCTGGCTTCGCCCAGCGGCTGCCAGCGGGTGACGACGCGGTCCACGTCGTGGTTGTTCAGGCTCCAGCAGGCCCAGGCGCCTTCGGTGCTGGCGACGAACTCCTGCAGCGTGCTGTGGATGAAGGCCGGCGAGCACGGGTGGCCCAGCAGGTTGAAGGTGTAGGCCATGTGCAGGCGCTGGCCGCGGGTGTATTCGGCCAGGCGCTCGTACTGGTGGTCGTCGCCGATCTCGCCGATGGTCGCGGTGCCGGGATAGCGGTCCATCAGCGCGCGCAGGCGCTCCAGGAACGGCAGATTCTCGGGCTGGCTCTTGTCGTACACATGCTGCTGCAGCGCATACGGGTTGCAGTGCGGCACGCCCACGGCGTAGTGGCCTGCGGGCTGCGGCGGGTTGGAGCGCAGCTGCTTGTCGTGCACGTAGAAGTTGACGGTGTCCAGGCGGAAGCCGTCCACGCCACGCTTCAGCCAGAACTCGGCCACGTCCAGCACGGCCTGCTGCACGTCTTCGTTGTGGAAGTTCAGGTCCGGCTGGCTGCTGAGGAAGTTGTGCAGGTAGTACTGCTTGCGGCGCGACTCCCACTGCCAGGCGCTGCCGCCGAAGATGGACAGCCAGTTGTTCGGCGGCGAGCCATCGGGCTGCGGGTCGGCCCAGACGTACCAGTCGGCCTTGGGGTTGTCGCGGCTGACGCGGCTCTGCTGGAACCACGGGTGCTCGGTGGAGGTGTGGCTGATGACCAGGTCGATCAGCACGCGCAGGTTCAAGGCGTGCGCCTCGGTGACCAGCGTGTCGAAATCGGCCAGCGTGCCGAAGATCGGGTCGACGTCGCAGTAGTCGCTCACGTCATAGCCGAAGTCGCGCATGGGCGACTTGAAGAACGGCGAGATCCACAGGCCTTCGACGCCCAGCGAGGCGATGTAGGGCAGGCGCTGGGTGACGCCCGGCAGGTCGCCAATGCCGTCGCCGTTGCTGTCCTGGAAGCTGCGCGGATAGACCTGGTAGAGCGCGCCGCCGCGCCACCAGGCGGGGTCGGTACTGGATTGCTGCATGTTGGTTTGCGTGGGTGGGTCGGGGGAAAGGTTTTCAGCCTTTGACCGCGCCTGCCGTGAGGCCGGCGACGATGAGCCGCTGGAAGTACATGACGAGCAGGATCAGCGGCAGCGTGACCATCACCGAGGCGGCCATGATCGGGCCCCAGGGCAGCTCGTGGCCGCCGGCGCCGCTGATGAAGGCGATGGCCACCGGCACGGTGCGCTGCTCGGTGGAAATGGTGAAGGTGAGCGCGAACAGGAACTCGTTCCACGCGGCGATGAAGGCCAGCAGCCCGGTGGAGACCAGGGCCGGCCAGAGCACTGGCAGGAAGATGCGGAAGATGGTGCCAATGGGGCCTACGCCGTCCATGATGGCGGCCTCTTCCAGCTCCTTGGGCAGCTGCTTCATGAAGGTCACCAGCACCCAGACGGTGAAGGGCAGCGTGAGCATCAGATCGGCAAACAGCAGCGCGCCCAGGCTGTCGTACAGCCCGAACCAGCGCACCAGCTCGAACATGCCCGAGAGCACCGCAACCTGCGGGAACATCGAGGCCGACAGGATGCTCAGCAGCAGCAAACCGCGGCCGCGGAACGCCACCCGGCCCAGCGCCCAGGCCGCCGGCAGGCTGACCAGCATGGACAGCAGCACCACGCCACCGGCCACCAGCAGCGAGTTCAGCAGGTTGTGGGCAAAGGGCTGGTCGCGGAAGACGGTGACGTAGTTGAACAGCGTGGGCGCCAGCGGCACCAGCCGCGGCTCGAACATCTCGCTGCCGCGCTTGAGCGAGGTGGAAATGGCGTAGACAAACGGGAACACCGAATACGCGATGAAGACCGCCGCCAGCAGCCAGTAGCCCACGGTGCCAAGGCCGATCTTGCCGAAGGTGCGCCGTGGCGCCTGCGTTGCAGCGGTGTTCATCCCGAAGCCTTTTCAACGCGGCTGCGCATGGCCACCGCATAGGTGACGGTGACGACCGCGATGGTGAAGAACAGCAGCATGGCCGCGGCCGAGCCGACGCCGACCTGCTGGAAGTCGATCAGCTGCTCGCGCACGTAGACCGACATGCTCTTGGTCTCGCGGGCGTTGGAGGTCATCACGTAGATCACGTCGAACACGCGCAGCGCGTCCAGCATGCGGAAGATCATCGCCACGGCCAGGCCGGGCAGGATCAGCGGCAGCGTGATGTGCCAGAACACCGCCAGCGGCTTCACGCCGTCCACCCGTGCCGCCTCGTAGCAGTCGGACGGCACCATCTGCAGCGCAGCCAGCGTGAGCAGCGCCATGAAGGGCGTGGTCTTCCACACGTCCACCAGCACGATGGCGAACAGCGAGAGGTTCGGGTCCGCCGTCCAGGCCAGCGGCGCACTGAGGATGCCCAGCGCCACCATGTAGTGGTTCAGGATGCCGAACTGGTCGTGCAGCATCCAGCTCCACATCTTGGCCGAGACCACGGTGGGAATGGCCCAGGGCAGCAGCATTGCGGCGCGCAGCCCCGTGCGCAGGCGCGAGGGGTGGTTGATCAGCAGCGCCACGCCCAGGCCCAGCACGGTCTCGATGGCGACCGACAGCAGCGCAAAGCGCAGCGTGGTGAAGACCGACTGCCACCAGCCGGCGTCCATCAGCACGCCGTATTCGCCGAGGTAGTTGTCCAGCCCGATGAAGTGCCAGTCGCCCAGCTGCGAGAGCTGCGCGTCCGTCAGGCTGAACCACAGCGTGCGCGCCAGCGGCCAGCCGGCAATCACCAGCAGCAGCAGGAGCATGG
>NZ_VIDT01000657.1 GCF_006519715.1 Ideonella azotifigens | reverse complement strand
CAGGCCGAGTCGCGTTCGGAGGCCAGCGTGTGCGGTGCGGCGCTGCGCCGGTCGAACTCGACCAGGTCCAGCCGGGTCTGCTCGCGCGTGAGCCACTGCAGCCACGGCGTGCCGTCGTCGAACCAGCCGGCGCGGGCGATGTACTCGGCCTCGGGCGGCAGGCGCAAAGGTGTGGCCTTGCCGTTCGAGATTTCAATCCTCAGCGCACGGACCTTGGCGTTCGGCTGGCCGGCGCCGGGGTAGCGCTGCTCGGCGAAGCTGGTGTGGTCGGCGGCGATCTGCGCGCGCACCTTGATCGGCACCGGGCTTTCGTCGACCTCGATGGCCAACAGCGCGCGGCCGTCCGGCGCCCACCAGAAACCTTCGTGCCGGTCCAGCTCCTCCTCGGCGATGAACTCGGCCAGGCCGGTGCTGCGGGTGGCGCTGGCGCTGTGCGTAAGCCGGCGCGCCGGGCCAGCGCTCAGCGGCTGCACCCACAGATCGCCCGCCTGCACAAAGGCGACTTGGCGGCCGGCCTTGTCGCACTGCGGGTCCCGCACCGGTTCGTCGCCCCGAGTGTCCGTTTTCGCCTGCGCCAGCAAGCGCGTGCGTGGCAGGCCGTCCGCCTGCAGTTCGGCCAGGTACAGTCCGCCGGACAAGGGCACCAGCAGGCGCTGGTCGCTGTTGCCGCACCAGCGGTATTCGAGGATGCCGCTGCCGCCGATGCGCCGCCGCTGCAGCGCCATCTTCTCGGCTTCGGTCAGGTGCACCTTCGCACCCCCCAGCAGATCGGCCATGGCCAACAGCCGGCGTGGTCCACCGGCCGGCAGCGGCTGGCCCCACAACTCCTTGACCTCGCCGTCGGCCTGGGACGGCTGCAGCCAGGCCGCCCAGCGGCCGCCAGGCGACAGCGTGGCCTCGCGCGGCAGCCGGCCCTGCAGCGGCGGGTCCGCATGGATGCGATCCAAACTCAACGGGTCGACCAGCTCGGCCGCCGGCACGGGCAGCACACAACTCAGGCAGGCGGCGGCGAGCAAGGCCTGTGGCATGAAACGCAAAAGCATGGTGGAGCGAGAGCGGTCAACAGCGAAGGCTGGAATTTAGCTGCGAATGCCGCGCAGCCGCACCGGCAGATTCAATGGTGCGTCCGCGCGGCGTTGGCCACCATGGTGCGCAGCGCCGCCAGCGGTTCGCCTTCGGCCCCCAGCTGATCGGCCAGGTCACAGAAGCGTTGTGTCTCGTCCAGGCACAGCGGCATGGCCAGCTCCGACCGCAGCGCCTGCAGCTGTTCGGCCAGGCTCGGCCACGGCACCAGGCGCAATGCAAAACGCATGGCGTTGGACAGGCCTGCTTCGACCCGGTCGACCCTGGGCGCGAACTGCGCGTAGGCCGCGTCCACCAACACGCCGGCCGTGGCCAGCTGCGCCTCGCTGAAGCCGTCGCCCCAGGCCCACCTGGCCAGCAGCAGCTTGAGGAAGCTTGCCACCATCGCAGCGCGGGCCGCGTTGGCCACCGGTGGCAGCAAGAGCTGCGCAGAGGCCATGGTACGAAGGTCCGCGCCGGCGTGGCAGGCAACGGTGGCCGTGCCTCGGCAACGGTCCATCAGCGCCACCACCTGGGTCAGCAGCACCAGTTCCTGCAGGTAGCGCCCGGTGTCGGGCGAATCGCCTCGGTCCTGTTGCATCACGGCTTGCGTGGCCGCCAGCAGCAACTCGGCGGCAAACATGTCGGCCGAGGCTTCGCACTGCAGCTGGTCCAGGCCGACCATCGAGCTGCCGCGCTCGGCCAGCGCGAGCTGGCGAATCTCGTTTTTCAGGCCGGCCGGGTAGTGCACGGCCTGGGCCAGGGCCACGTCGATAAAACCGAGCGCGCGCGTGTCGGAGAACAGCAGGCGCTGGCCGCTTTGCTGGCGGCGCGCCGCCTCCACATGGCCCAGCTCGTGCAGCAGGCCGTAGAACCACACGGCCATGTAGGCCTCGCCCTTGCGCTCCTGTTCCAGCACCAGGGTTTGGTCGCCATCGTCCAGCCAGATGCCTTTGCCAACGATGGATTTCAGGAAGGCGTGGACCGCGAAGTCGACATGGCCACGGCGCAGCGCGAACTCGGCCATCAGCTTCAGGGCCAGTTGCTCGGCGCATTCGTCGGCCACTTGCTGCAGCGAGGGCTCCGAGAACACGCGCCTGACACAGGCCGAGAGCGAGAGGTGGCGCCGGCTGTAGACGACCGGGCAAGGGCTGAGGCCCGGCAGCGAAAACAGCTCGGGCGAGCCGAGGTCCAGCCAGTACAGGTCGAAGCTCCCGGCGCCCAGCCGGCGCTCGACCAGGTCCAGCACCAGGCCCATCGGCGAACCGGGCGCCGGCTGGTGCAGGAAGAAGCGGGCTCGCGGCCCCAGCTCAATGGCCAGCACCGCCTCGGCCTGGGCCCGCCGAGCGGCGCTGGCCATGCTCAGGCCGCCGAGTTGCTGCGGGCTTCCAGGGACTTGTCGATCGACTTGCGCAGCCGCTCGATGTCCTCTGCGCTCGGGTTCTCGATCTCGACGTCGCCGATCTTGATCTTCTTGACCTGGCGCCGCGTCACCAGGTCCTTGATGAAGCCCAGGATGTGCGGCAGCGCCAGCACCGCGACATTGGCGATCGCCAGCCAGGTCTGGGAGTTGCCGTCGAAGTTCTTGCGCTCGGTCAACGCGCTTTCGCTGCCGGGCTGCGCGGCGACCTCACGGTGAAAGGCCGTGATGGCTTCTTTCGGTCCGCTGAGCACCAGCAGTTCGCTCTGTGATTCGGTCATGCACGCTCCTCCGGGAAGCCACGCCACAGCCAGAACTTCAGGCTGCGCGGATTACAGCGGAATGCCGCCCACAGCGCCACCCCGAGCAGTGCCACGTCACAGGACTGAGGGACAGCGCGGCGTCACCTGCGCCACCCATGGCTCACGCGCCGCCGGTGGACTCGCGCTCGACGATGCAAAAGCCGACGTCGATCACCGGCTGGGCCGGGGTTTCGCCGCGGCAGCGGG
>NZ_VIDT01000656.1 GCF_006519715.1 Ideonella azotifigens | reverse complement strand
CAAGCAGGTTCAACACGTTGTAGTCGCCGATCAGCCGGGTCTGCACCGGCACGCGCGCGGAAGATTCGACCAGCGTGAAGCTCAGGCCCTGGCCGGTGTAGCCCACGTCCTGGGCCTGCAGCCGGGCCTCGTCGCGGGCCGAGATGGTCCACAGCGCCGGGCCTTTGCCGGCCAGGTCGGCCACCAGCAGCCCACCTTGCGGATCGTCCACGTTGATCACCGCGGCCTTCAGGTGCGGCCAGGCGAAGACCAGGCGCTTGGCGGCCCAGTAGGCCTCCATGCTGCCGTGGTAGTCCAGGTGGTCACGCGTGAAGTTGGTGAACAGCGCGACTTCCAGCCGCGTGCCGGCCAGTCGCTGCTCGACCACGCCGATGGACGAAGCCTCGATTGCGCAGGCGGCAAAGCCCTCGTCGGCCATGCGGCGAAAACCCGCCTGCAGCACCACCGGGTCCGGCGTGGTCAGGCCGGTGAATTCGATGCTGCCGGCATCCGCTGCGTTGTCCGCACCGGCCACATGCGCGCGTGGCCGCGGCGGTTCGCCCACGCCCAGCGTGCCGACCACGCCGCAGCGCTGGCCCAGCAGACTGAGCGCCTGCGCGGTCCACCAGGCGCTGGAGGTCTTGCCGTTGGTGCCGGTGACGGCCACCACCTTCAGCGCCTGGCTGGGGTGGCGGTAGAACGCATCGGCGATCAGGCCCGTCGCCGCCTTCAAGCCCGGCAGCGTGGCCACGCGGGCGTCCTGAAAGCCAAAGGCCCCAATGCCTTCGTGCTCGACCAGGCAGGTGGAAGCGCCTGCCGCCAGCGCGGCCTCGACGAACTGCCGCCCATCGCTGCGCTGGCCGGGCCAGGCAATGAAGGCATCGCCGGGCTGCACCAGGCGGCTGTCGGTGCGCAGCGCACCGGTGACCCAGGAGGTCAGCCAGCGGGCGGCGGCATCGGCACTTCTCAGATGGGTCAACGGCATGTCAGTGGGACGTCGTCTTGTTGGGTTCGGTGCCGCCGATCTGGGCGACCACCTGCGGCTTGACTTCCAGGTCCGGCGGCACGCCCAGCGTGCGCAAGGTCTGCTCGACCACGCCCTTGAACACCGGCGCGGCGACCAGGCCACCGAAATAGATCGGCTTGGGCTCGTCCAGCATCACGGCCACGACCACGCGCGGTTTGTCGATCGGCGAAATGCCGGTGAACCAGGCGCGGTAGTTGCCACTCTTGTAGCGGCCGTTTTCCATTTTTTCCGCGGTGCCGGTCTTGCCGCCAGCCGAATAGCCCAGCGGCTGCGCCAGCGGCGCGGTGCCACCGGGCTGCACGGTGCCGCGCAACATCTGGCGCATGGTGCGCACCGTCTCGGGCTGGAAGATCTGCACCGAAGCGGTGGCCTCTTCGCCCTTGACCAGCGTCAGCGGCGCGAGCTCGCCGTCGCGGGCAATCGCGGTGTAGGCGCGGGCAATCTGCAGCAGCGAGGCCGACAGGCCATAGCCGTAGCTCATCGTCGCCTTCTCGACCGGCTTCCAGCTGCGCCAGGGCCGCAGCTTGCCGGTAGCGGCGCCGGGGAAGCCGATCTGCGGCTTGCTGCCAAAGCCGAGCGCCTGGTACATCTCGCCCATGTCGCGCGCCTCGATCTTCTGCGAGATGCGCACGGTACCCACGTTGCTGGACTTCTGGATCACCTGCGAGACGGTCAGCGCCGGGTGCGGGTGCGGGTCGTCGTTGACACGCAGCGGGCCGACCATGAACGGGCTGGTGTCGATCATCATGTCGGGCTTGACCAGGCCCAGCTCCAGCGCCTTCGAGACGACAAACGGCTTCATCGTCGAGCCGGGCTCGAACACATCGGTCACCGCGCGGTTGCGCAGCTGGGCGCCAGTGCGGTTGTGGCGCTCCTCGGGCAGGTAGCTGGGGTAGTTGGCCAGCGCCAGGATCTCGCCGGTCTGCGCGTCCAGCACCACCACGCTGCCGGCCTTGGCATGGTGCTGCTGCACGGCATCGCGGATGCGCTGGTAGGCCAGGGCCTGGACCTTGGAGTCGATGGTCAGCTGCACGTCGCTGCCGTCGCGCGGGTCCACCGGCTCGCCCAGGTCCTCGACGATGCGCCCCAGCCTGTCCTTGACCACGCTGCGCGAACCGCCATGGCCCTGCAGCTGCTTCTGGAAGGTCAGCTCGATGCCTTCCTGGCCTTCGTCCTGGATGTCGGTGAAGCCGACCACGTGCGCGGCCGATTCGTTTTCCGGATACCGGCGCAGGTAGCCCGGCTCCAGCGTGATGCCCTTGATGCCGAGCTTGCGGATCTCTTGCGCCACGCCACCGTCGATCTGCCGGCGCAGCACCGCATAAGCGCTGTCCTCGGCCAGCTTGGTCTCCAGCTCCTGCGGCTTCATGCCCAGCAGCGACACCAGCTGGCGCTTCTGGTCGGCATTGGCCTTGAACTGCTGCGGGTTGATCGAGATCGTGGGTGCGTTGACGCTGATGGCCAGGATCTGACCATTGCGGTCCAGGATGCGGCCGCGGCTGGCCGACAGGCTCAGCGTGGAAGCAAAACGCTCCTCGCCCTTCTTCTGGAAGAACTCGGCTTCCAGCACCTGCACGTACAGCGCGCGGGCGATCAGCACCAGGAAGGCGGCACCGACCAGCAGCACCAGGAAACGGCTGCGCCACGGCGGCGTCTTCGAGGCCAGCAGCGGGCTGGTCGAGTAGTTCACCCCACGAACCGAGTTCGTCGCCTTTTTCGCCATCACCGAGCCCCCCCGGAGGCCGCACGCGTCTCGGCGACATACAGCGTCGCGTCCGGCGTGGGCAAGCGCATCTGCAGCTTCTCGCGCGCGTCGCGTTCCACGCGCAGGTGCGTGCCTTCGCTGCGGCGCTCGGCGTCCAGCCGCGTGGCCTCGGCCGCCAGCTGGTGCTCGTCGGCCTTGGCGCGTTCGATGTCGGCAAACAGCTTGCGCGCCTCGTAACTGACCTTGACCAGGTACAGCCCGCTGCCCATCAGCGCCAGCA
>NZ_VIDT01000655.1 GCF_006519715.1 Ideonella azotifigens | reverse complement strand
GGTCGGCTACATGATCCAGGCCAACCGGCTCGGCAGCGCCACGCTGGAGGCCAGCTACGGGCGCTGAGCGGGGCGGGCCGAAACCGCCGGCGCATGGCAGTCAGGCAACCCTTGTGACGGTCACGCCGCTGGCGCGCAACGCCTTGAGCGTGCGCGCCAGCGTGGCGGCAGGCACCAGCAGCTGGCGGATGGCGGCCAGTGGGTCTGCCGAGAAGGGCGAGACAGCCATCCGCTTTTCGCCGCAAGCCCGCACCACGGCTTCGGCGGTGCGGGCGTGCAGAGGGAATCCGGGTTCAGGTCTTCCACTTCCCCGCGTCAGACCTTCAGGTGCCAAGCCGGCGCAGATGCGCGGGGGAAAGGGGAGACCTGACCGTCGGATTCCCCCAAGCTGCCAGCCAATCGTCTCGAATGCAGCACTCAAAACGCCCGCACCCATTTGAGACATCCACCGCAGAGGCGTCCCGTCGCCCTCGCGGACTGGCCTCGCCAACAGCCCCCAAAAGCTGTTTGCAGAGCGCCACAAACCCATCCCGTCACGCACATCACCGGGCTTGTCCAACAACCGGCTCAGATCGCGGCTTCGCGCGATCTAGCCTTATTCGTTAGGCAGCACCGAGGTCACGGACGGTGAAGCATGCGTTGGCTAGCATTTCGTGAAAGCTCACCGTGCGATCAACTGTGACCCCGATCCCATGGTGGGCGAGGAGTATCTCTAGTAAGACGAATCCAAATGCATAGACTTTGTGGTTGTCTTCGAGCCCAATGCGGTCGAGGTTTACGAGCAGCCTCTCGTATGTCGGAGGATGTGTCGTCCAGCGGGTTCTGTTCTGTTGTAGATCGTATGCAAGTAAGTGAAGATTGGCGCATGCAATTCCGAGTGCACGCTTGAACAATGGACCAGATTCCGTTGTGTCACGACAAACCCAATCTGTAGCAGCGCGGTCCGCATCGGATTCTTGAAGCACCGACTCCACAGTTTCTAGTTCTCCGTGGTCAAGGCGCGCGTGTGCTATTTCGTGGTGTATCAGCCAAGAGACGGCCGTTAGAAAGAGTTCGTTTGCTACATGTCCGTCGGTATCGGGAGCTGGGAACCGAACTGGTGACAGTTCGGGTAGCGGCCACGGAATCCGGATCTTGGCTATGTGGGCTTCCAGTAGCTGACGATGGAGAGAATACGCGATGGCCGTACGGTGGGATGCGCCTACGTGAAAGTACTCGTCCTTTCGCTTATTCGCCTGCTCGTACTCGTCGAAGATAACAATGAACGAGTACGAAGCCGCCCATAGAACTTCAAGAAATGGCGTACCCAACCGGACTACCGCCCTCGATGGAACAAACTTTGCAAACAGTGTAGGTTCATCTCCGAATTCAAGAGTGACCCGGTGACCTGCGATGACCGCCGCCAGCTGTTCTTCCGCATCCGGCGCGACTCTAAACGGGCTGGCCGCAATAGCATTTAGCAGCGGTTCGATAGCGGAGGACATGGGTTGTGCTGCCTAACGTGCTAGCTCAGGGGCGACCGGAGGCCGCAGGCCGCAGGCCGGAGGGAACCAGAAGCGCAGCTTCTCGGGCGTCCCTTGGAGCGGCGGGTTAGCCCTTTGGATGCAGGCCACGTTGAACTAGGCTGGGTAGAACAAACATGATTTCCGCCAATGCAGCGGCAAAATCAATGACTCGCTTGGCGTCTTCCTCTGTCGGGAGCGCGGCTGCTTCGTCTGCATGCCGTTGATCGTTGGCATCAAGCCGAACCTCATGAGCCCAAGTTGCCATATCGCTTGTAATGATGTGATCGGCCGCAGCCTTTTCGATTCTCGAATACAAATTGCCGTTCGTGTAGCCTTTCAGCTTGAGCATCGAATCAACGGCACTTGCCGCAAGCATAACTGCGCCGGCAGGTGCATGCAGGCTCTCATTAGCTTGTTGTAGAAAGGCGCGTGGACGATCTGGAATATCTTCATCCACCTGATGAGCTCGAGGGAAGTGCTCTCCAACATCGGTGCCGTGGTTTGCAGCCCATGCAGTAACTACCCCGCCGCAGCTGCCGCATATATAGGTTGCCCACTTTCGCGGACGGCTATTAAGGTGGTTGTTCGTGTCGAAATGATGGTTCCGTTGCAAATTGGGATTTGCAACGGAGCAATGAGGGCAGCGACTCAGTACTAGGTTTGCAGATAGTGTCGGCATGATCGGATGTGAAAGGGCTAACTTCTTTATCGGGCGACAGTTTTGCTGGCGAACATCGCCGGCCGTCTCCGTAAAACCGGAGGCGTGATGGGCCGCGGGGCCGCATGGACGCTGGCGATCCGGGCGATTGACTTTGTTTTCATGCCGTGCGGTCCTGACGACAAAAGCAGCAGTGGCATTCTGGTGGGTTTTCCGCGAGGTGCAGGTTTACCGGCTTCAAATGTGGCATGTGATTTGTGGTTCGTCGCGAACGGGATCCTCAATGTCAATGATGAAAGTGGCTGCGCTCGCGCCTCACGCTCGCCGCAAGCGCTTTCGGATTCACGGCCTAGCACGGGCGCGATCTGGCCGATGGCGCCTGAGGGGTTGACCAGCCCGCATGCGCATCAGCACGCCGCGACGCCATTAGCGCCCGCCGTTGCGACTTTGAGGCCCCCGATGGAAGTGCCTCATGCCGCGCGCTGTACCTTCACGCCACCAGCACGCAGCGCCTTCAGCGTGCGCTCGGGGGTGGTGGCCGGCACCAGCAACTGGCTGATGTCGGCCAGCGGCGCGACCAGGAAGGGCGAGGCGGCCATCAGCTTTTCGCTGGAAGCCAGCACCACGGTTTCGGCGGCGCGGGCATGCAGCGCGCGCTTGACAGCAGCCTCTTCATCGTCACCGGTGCTCAGGCCGGTCTCTGGGTGCACACCGGTCACGCCCATGAAGTAGAGGTCGGCCCGCAGCCGGGACGCGGCCTCGATCACCGTGGCGCCCACGTTCACGCCCGAGTGGCGGAACAGCCTGCCGCCCAGCATCAGGATCTCCACCAGCGGCTGCTTCGCG
>NZ_VIDT01000654.1 GCF_006519715.1 Ideonella azotifigens | reverse complement strand
CGAAGCGGCGGGCATGGTGCGCTGCAAGGCTTTCTGCAAAGCCTCGCGCAGCTGCTGCAGGCGCTGGGCTCTAGCCATGGTGGGCCTGCACGTCCTGCCAGCCCTGGCGCAGCGTCTGCACCACGCCGCTCACGTCGTCGACCATGGCCGGGTCCAGCGTGATGCCGGCGCGGCACAGCCGGTCGGCGCAGAACTCGTACAGGGCCTGCAGGTTGCCCACGACCTCGCCAGCGCCATCGGTGTCCAGCGCGCTGGACAGCCCGTTGAGGATGCCGATGCACTTGTCCAGGCTCCTGGCCTTCTGCTCGAAGCGCTTGGCTGCGATGTGGGCCCGGGCGCGGGCCAGCTCTTCGAGCAGGCCGTCCGTCAGGATCAGCACCAGTTCGACCGGCGAGGCCTGGGCGGTCTGCGCGCCCAGGTTGACGGTCTGGTAGCTTTGATAGGCGTCTTGGTACAAGGGAGTTTTCCTGGCGAGGGGAGGTCGTGGGGCCGTGCAGGTCAGCTCAGGCTGCCGAGCAGGCTGGTGTTGTCACTCATGCTCGACTGCAGCGACTGCAGCTGGGTGAACTGGGCCAGGTAGCGCTGGTAGAGCATGTTGTATTGGTCCTCCAGCTTGGTCTGGCGCGTCGTGATGCTGGCCTGGGTGCGCTGCACGCTGTCCTGCCGGCTCTTGATCAGCCCGGTGCTGCTGTTGGTCCATTGCTTGCTCAGCGTGCTGAAGGCGCCCATCAGGCCGGTCGGGGCGCTGCTGCTGTTGCTGCCCAGCAGGCTGTCGAGGCCGTCGGGGTGCGCGGTCAGGCCCTTGCTGAGCTTGGTCTGGTCCAGCGAGAGCTGGCCGTCGCGGCCGGCCGTGATGCCGAAGTCCATCAGCCGCAGCCCGCCCACGTCCTGGCGCAGGATGCTGGCCAGGTGCGAGCGCAGCGAGGTCACGCCGGAGTCCGACGCGAACGCGCCGGCCGTGGTGGTGCTGCTGCCGATCTTGGTCAGGTCGTCCAGCGCCGATTCGAGCTTGTTGTAGGCGTCGACGAAGCTCTGCACATTGGTGGCCGTGCCGCTGTCGTTGTTGGTCACGGCCAGCGTCAGCGGGCTGCTGCCAGTGGTTTGCGCCTGGGTCACGGTGAGGCTCACGCCGGCCACCGCGGTGAAGGTGTTGGAGGCCTGCTGGATCTTCACGCCGGTGGTCTGCGCGCCCAGCCACATCACGGCGTCCTGCGCGGCGCTGAGCTGCTTGCCACCGCCGTCCAGCGTGGTCTTCAGTGCGCTGGCCGGCAGGCCGCTGGTGTCCAGCGTGATCTGGCTGCCGGCGCCGGTGCTGCCGGCGCTCAGCACCAGGTTGGTCTGGCTGCCGGAGGTCACGACCATCGCGCTGACCAGCCCGTTGTTGCCGCTGGCCTGGTTGATCGCGCGGGCGATCTCGGTCTGCGACAGCGTGCCGTTGTTGTCCTGGTCGGCGCCGGCCAGGTTGACGTTGAAGCTGCTGCCATTGGCCATCTGCACGACCAGCGGGCCGCCCAGCGAGACCGGCACGGCCGGCAGGTCCTCGAAGGCGATCTGGTGCGCGCTGGCGACCTGCTCGACGAAGACCGAGTAGTTGCCCGCCGTGGCGCCCGCGCCCGCGGTGGCGGTGGCAAAGCCGCTGCTGCTCAGCGTGGCGCCGTAGCTCAGCACGCTCTTCTTGGTGGTCATGGCCGAGAGCGCGGTGTCGAACGCGCTCAGCGCCGACTGCAGCTTGCTCAGCGCCGAGGCGGTGCTCTGTGCCTTGGTGGACTGCGTGGTCAGCTGCGACTGGGTGGCCGAGGTGTACGCGGTGGCCAGCTGCTGCGCAGTGGTGGCCGGGTCGATGGTGGTGCTGCCCATTGAGATCTCCTGGTCGATTGACGGGGGTTGCCTGTCAAAAGGCGACCGTGCAGCGGCCGGACTGAAATCCGGCGGCGACAAAGGTCGGGCGGTCGGCAAAACGCGGCATGGCGGCGGTCCTCATTGGCTGGCCGCCAGGCGGCGCAGCCAGGCCTGGTTGGCCATCTCGTCCTGGGTCTTCTGGTCGCGCCCGGCCTGCAGCCGGCCCACCAGGGCCTGCTGGCGCTCGCGCACCTTGCCCATCACCATGTGGTCCAGCGCCGCGCCCTGCAGCGCCTGCTGGGCCTGGGCCATCTGGGCCTCATGCAGCGCCAGGTCCTGGCGGTGGCGATCGGCCAGCTGCAGCACGGCCTGCTTGTAGTTGGCGCTGTTCAGCGACAGGGCCAGTGGCAGGTTGCCGCCCGCGCTGCTGTTCGCACTGGTGCCACCCTGGGCCAGCTGCTCCAGGCGCGCCAGGTTGGTCTGGAAGCGCTGCTGCGTCGCGCGGCGCGTTGCCAGGTCGGCCTCCAGCCGGTCGCGCTCGCGCTCGCGCAAATCGGCCAGCGTGTCGAGCTGCTTCAGGTGTCGTGCTTCACGGGTCATGCCATCAGCTCCATCAGTTGTTGTTCGACCGTGGCCATTGGCGCCGGCTCGTGCGTGCCCTGGTGCAGGAAGGCTTCCATCTGCGGGTAGCGCTGCACGGCCTGGTCGGTGGCGGGGTCGGCGCCGGGCACGTAGGCGCCCAGCGGCAGCAGCTCGCGCACCTGCGCGTGTCGGGCGACCATGGCCTTGAAGGCGCGTGCGGCTTGCTGCTGTTCACGCGGGGCGACCAGCGCGGCGCAGCGGCTGATGGACTGCGCAATGTCGATGGCCGGGTAGTGGCCACGCTCGGCCAGCTCGCGGCTCAGCACGATGTGGCCGTCGAGGATGGCGCGGGCGGTGTCCACCACAGGGTCCTGCTGGTCGTCGCCCTCGGCCAGCACGGTGTAGATCGCGCTCATGCTGCCTTGCGGGTGCTCGCCGTTGCCGGCGCTTTCGACCAGCTGCGGCAGCAGGCCGAAGACCGAAGGCGGGTAGCCGCGCGTGGCCGGCGGTTCGCCCAGCGCCAGCGCGACTTCGCGCCGTGCCATCGCATAACGTGTCAGCGAGTCGACCAGCAGCAGCACGTGCTGGCCCTGGTCGCGG
>NZ_VIDT01000653.1 GCF_006519715.1 Ideonella azotifigens | reverse complement strand
TCACCGACTTGCAAGTGGTGCGGCAGGACGCCGTGCGCGCCAGCTTCCTCGCGGCCGTCAGCGCCGGTTTCCTGCTGCTGCTGGGCGTGCTGGTCAACCAGCGCCGCCGCATCGTGCGCCAGAAGCTGATGGCCAACCGCGAGCTGGAGGAAAAGGTGCTGCTGCGCACCCAGGCGCTGAGCGACGCCAACCGCCAGCTGCGCAAGGAAGTGCGCGACCGCGAGCAGGCCGAGCGCACGCTGCGCAACGCGCAGGACGAGCTCGTGCACGCCGGCAAGATGGCCGCGCTGGGTCAGCTGGCCACCGGCATCACGCACGAGCTGACGCAGCCGCTCGGGGCCATCCGCACGCTGTCGGCCAACGCGGTCGAATTCATGCGCCGCGGCGAGCTGGAGACGGTGGGCAGCAACCTGGGCATCCTGGCCCGGCTGGCCGACCAGATGGGCGCCATCATCGAGCCGCTGAAGGGCTTCGCGCGCAAGTCGCAGGCCCGGCCAGCCCGCACCGACGTGGCGGTCGCGCTGGGCAACGCGCTGTTCCTCTACGACCAGCGGCTGCGCAAGGAATGCGTGCAGGTGCAGAACGCCATCGCGCCCGGCCAGGTCTTCGCCTGGTGCGACCCGAACCGGCTGGAACAGGTGCTGATCAACCTGATCGGCAATGCGCTGGATGCGATGCGCGATGCACCGGAACGTGTGCTGCGGCTGGCCGCGGGCGTGCAGGGCGAACAGGCCTGGGTCACCGTGCACGACAGCGGCAGCGGCCTGGCCGAGGCGGTCAAGGCACGGCTGTTCGAACCGTTTTTCAGCACCAAGGAAGCCGGCGTCGGCCTGGGCCTGGGGCTGGCCATTTCGCGCGACATTGCCCGCGAGGCCGGCGGCGAGCTGGAGGCGGACAATCACGCCGACGGCGGCGCCTGCTTCCGCCTGTCCCTGCCGTTGCCGCCTGACGATACCCCATGACCGCGCCCCTCACCGTTTTGCTGGTGGAAGACGACCTGCCGATGCAGCTGGGCTGCCAGCAGGCCCTGCAACTCGCGGGTTTGCGCGTCGAGGCAGTTGAATCGGTGGAAGCCGCGCTGCCGCGGCTGCAGCCCGGCTTCGAAGGCGTGGTCGTCACCGACATGCGGCTGCCCGGGGCCGATGGCCTGTCGCTGGTGCGCCGCTGCCGCGAGCTGGACGCCGACCTTCCGGTCATCATGATCACCGGCCATGGCGACGTGACACTGGCCGTCGAGGCCATGCGCAGCGGCGCCTACGACTTCATCCCGAAGCCGTTTTCGCCCGAGGTGCTGGTCGAAGTGGTGCGGCGGGCGCTGGAAAAACGTGCGCTGACGTTGGAGGTGCTTTCGCTGCGGCAAGCCTTGGCGCGCAAGGAAGGCGGGGTGGCCAAGCTGGTGGGCCGCTCGCCGCAGATGGCCGCGGTGCGGCAGCTGGTCTCGCGCGTCGCCGGCTCGGCGGTGGACGTGCTGGTCAAGGGCGAAACCGGCACCGGCAAGGAGCTGGTGGCGCAGGCGCTGCATGAGCTGTCCGGCCGGCAGAAGGCGCCGCTGGTGGCGCTGAACTGCGGCGGCCTGCCCGACAGCATCATCGACAGCGAGCTCTTCGGCCACGAGGCCGGCGCCTTCACCGGCGCAGCCAAGCGCCGCATCGGCAAGATCGAGCATGCCCACGGTGGCACGCTGTTCCTGGACGAGGTGGAGAGCATGCCGCTGGGCGTCCAGGTCAAGCTGCTGCGCGTTCTGCAGGACCGCGTGGTCGAGCGCCTGGGCTCGAACGAGCGCGTCTCGGTGGACTGCCGCGTGGTCGCCGCGACCAAGGATGACCTGCTTCAGCGTGCGAAACAGAACACCTTCCGCAGCGATCTCTATTACCGGCTCAACGTCGTCACCATCGAGCTGCCGCCGCTGCGCGAGCGCCGCGAGGACATCCCGCTGCTGCTCGAACATTTCCTGCTGCTGGCCGCCAGCCGCTACGGCCTGCCGCAGCCCGAGGTGAGCCCGGCGCAGTTGCGTGCCTTGATGGCGCATGACTGGCCCGGCAATGTGCGCGAACTGCGCAACGTGGCCGACTGCCTTGTGCTCGGCGTGCACAGCGAAGTGCTGGGCGGCGTGGCGGCCGACCAGCCCCAACCGCCGCAGAGCCTGTCTCTTGCCGAGACGGTGGAGGACTTCGAGCGCAGCCTCATTCGCGAGGCGCTGCAGCGCCAGGGCGGCCACATCGCCCGCACCGCCCAGGCGCTGCGCGTGCCCAAGACCACGCTGAACGACAAGATCCGCAAGTACGGGTTGAACAGCGAGCCGGCGGCCGAATGAGCCTGAGTCGGTTGAACCTGGCCTGGTCGGCGATGAGTCCATGGCGGCGGCGCAGTGGGATGGCGTGCGGCCTCATGGCCATCCTGCTGGGCTTGTGGGTGTTCCTGCCGCAACAGCCTGGCCTGCCGCCGCGCTGGCTGTGCCAGCTCTGCGCGGCCCTGGCCGCAGGCATCGCGATCCTGGCGCTGGTCTCGCCGGAACCGACTGGCAGGCGCTGGCACCTGGGCTGCGCCTTGCTGCTGCTCGTCACCGCGGTGGAATTGCACCTCAGCGGCTGGCTGCTGCTGCCAACCAAGCCGGGTGGGGCGGCACTCATGGCCTTGCTGCAGGGCCAGGCCCTGGCGGTGGCGAGCCTGCGCTGGGTGGCGGGTGTGCCGGGCTGGCCGTGGCTCTTTTGGTGGCTGCTGCTGCCCTTCATCGCCATCACGCTGATCGCGCAAAACGTGCAGCCCGTGCTGGGGCCCCGGATGCGCCGCGTCGCGGGCCTGGGCGCCTGGCTGGCGCTGTTGGCGCTGGGCCTGAGATTGGGGTACTTCTTTGTGCAGCCCGCCGGCCTGGCGCTGCCGGTCTGGGTGCTGGCCGCCATGCTGGTGATGGGTTTGCTGTTCGGCCTTGGCTCCTGGGGCTACGCTGCGCTGCCCATCCTGGCCGGTTCGGTGTTCGGTTTGCTCGGCCGTGTGCTGGACACCTGGCAGCTCGGCGCGCCGCTGCTGGCCGGCTGCACCGC
>NZ_VIDT01000652.1 GCF_006519715.1 Ideonella azotifigens | reverse complement strand
GACGGGCTGGAGGCGCTGGAAGCTGCCAAGCGCCAGTTCGCCCAGCAGATCAGCGCGCAGATGGCGCAGGTCGTGGCCGAATTCCAGGACCAGCTCGGCGGCCTCGAAACCCGCATGGCCGACTCTCTCGTGCAGACCGCCCTGAAGCTGGCCCGCCAGGTCGTGCGCAGCGAACTGGAACAGCGGCCGGACTGCGTGGTCCAGGTCGCGCAGCAAGCCGTGGCCGCGGTCATGGTCACCGCCAAGCACCTGGTGCTGCGGCTGCACCCCGAAGACGTGGTGCTGGTCGAAATGGGCGCTGCCGACACGCTGCGCACGCGCGACGTGATGGTGATCGCCGACCCGCAGGTTGCCCGTGGCGGCTGCATCGTCGAGTCCGACCTGGGCCGCGTGGACGCGCGCATCGAAAGCCGCTGGGCGCAGGCCGCTGCGGTGTTTGCCGTGCCGCTGGCCTGGCAAGGCGGCGCAGCCGCCGAGGCCGAGCCGCTTGAACCCGAACCCGAAACAGACGCCTGATGCTCACCACCCGCCCCGAGCGCTGGCAGCGCTTCCTGCAGGACATCCAGAACTACGCCTCCTTGCCGCAGCCGCTGGAAATGCAGGGCTCGCTGGTGCGCGTGACCGGCCTGGTGCTGGAAGCCGCCGGCGTGCGTGCGCCGGTCGGCGCCGTCTGCTCGGTGGGCGTGCCCGGCGAGTCGCCGGTCACTGCCGAAGTGGTCGGCTTCCATGGCGACCGCGCCTACCTGATGCCCACCGGCGAGCTGCATGGCCTGGCCAGTGGCGCCCAGGTGGTGCCGCTGCCGGTGCCGCAGATTCCCCCTCGCCTGGGCGTGGAAAACCATCCCTGGCGGCGCAGCGAAGACCGTGGCCTGCACCTGCCGATGGGCGAAGGCCTGCTGGGCCGCGTGGTCGATGCCCATGGCCACCCGATGGACCGCGGCGGCCCGTTGCAGGACGTGCTCAACGAACCGATGGTGCGCCGCCCGATCAATGCGATGGACCGCGACCCGGTGCGCCAGCCGCTGGACACCGGTGTGCGCGCGATCAACTCGCTGCTCACCGTGGGCCGCGGCCAGCGCATCGGCCTGTTTGCTGGCACCGGCGTGGGCAAATCGGTGCTGCTGGGCATGATGGCCCGCTACACCGCGGCCGACGTGATCGTTGTCGGGCTGATCGGCGAGCGGGGTCGTGAAGTCAAGGAATTCATCGAAGACATCCTGGGTGACGAAGGCCTCCAGCGCGCGGTCGTCGTCGCCGCGCCGGCCGACGCCCCGCCGCTGGTGCGCATGCAGGGCGCCAGCTATGCCACCGCGGTGGCCGAGCATTTCCGCGACAAGGGCCAGCACGTGCTGCTGCTGATGGACTCGCTGACCCGCTACGCGATGGCGCAGCGCGAGATCGGCCTGGCCATCGGCGAGCCGCCGGCCACCAAGGGCTATCCGCCAAGCTGTTTCGCCAAGCTGCCGCAGCTGGTTGAACGCTCTGGCAATGGCCTCAACGGCGTGGGCTCCATCACCGCCTTCTACACCGTGCTGACCGAAGGCGACGACCCGCAGGACCCGATTGCCGACGCGGCCCGAGGCATCCTGGACGGGCACATCGTGCTGTCGCGCGAGCTCGCCGAAAGCGGCCATTTCCCGGCCATCGACGTGGAGAAATCCATCTCCCGCGTGATGACCGCGGTGGCGCCGCGCGATCACCTGGAGGGCGCCCGCCGTGCCCGCCAGTGGATGGCCAAGTTCAACAAGGCGCGCGACCTGATCCAGCTCGGCGCTTACGTGCCCGGCGCCGATCCCGAGCTGGACGCTGCCGTCAAGGTGCACCCGCAGCTGGTGGCGCTGCTGCAGCAAGGCATGCAGGAGCGCGCCCCGCTGGAAGCCAGCCGCCGCGCGCTGCTGCGCCTGAACCCTGCTGGCCAGCCCCAGAACCAGGCGGGCGGCTGAGTGCTGCCTGGCTGAATCCCACAAGAAGGCATTGTTGAAGGTGTTGTTCCTCGCAGTGCAGGCCGGCCTTTCGGCGCAAGCTGCTGCTTCGTCCCGGCTGTTGTTGCAGTGTCCGTAGCCCTCGTCGCAGTCCTTCTTCAGGAATCGCCCAATGAACCGCATGGAACTTCTTCGCACGCTGCTGGAACGCGAACAGCGCCGCCGTGACGACGCGATCGCCGAATGGCGCGAAACCGAGCGCATGGCCGAAGCCGCGCGTGAACAGGCCGATTCGCTGGTGACCTACCGCGGCGAATACCGCAAGCGCTGGGCTGCGCAGTTCGCCAAGGGCGGCGCCATTGAGCTGGTGCGCTGCTACCACGGCTTTGTCGGCCGGCTGGACCAGGCGATTGCCTCGCAGCAAGGCGTGGTCATGCAGGCCGACCAGCGGGTGCGCGCCGCACACCAGCGCGTGCAGCAGCGCGAGCTGAAGGTCGCCACCGTGCGCCGGCTGATCGAGCGCCGCCAGCACAGCCTGCTGCAGGACGAGCGCAAGCGCGAGCAGAAGCAGGCCGACGAGGCCAACCAGCGCCGTGCCTGGGCCTCGCGCCAGTCCATGGCCGGTGCGGCAGCCTGAACGTCCCGAACCCGAATCCGTCTTCTTGAATTTCCCGCAGGAGTACACGCATGCCTTTGGACACCCCTCTGGAGCCCGTGGCACCGGTCAAGCCGGTGTCGTCGCGCGTGGCGCAGCGCGCGCCGCAGCGCCAGGATGCCGGCAGCCACGGCAGCTTCGCCGACATGCTGCGTGGCCAGGGCGCCAAGAGCCTGAAGGCCGCACCTGACACCGACCAGGCGCCGACCACCGACAGCGCGCCGAAAGCCGATCGCAAGTCCGACGCGGACCAGGCCGAGGCCAGCGGCGATACCGAGGCCGCCGACAAGGGCGATGCCAAGGACGAAACCGCCGACGCGCCGAAGAAAACCGCGCTCAGCGCCGAGGACCTGCCAGCCCAGCCCAGCACCTTGCAGCTGGTGGCCAAGCGCGAAGACCTGGGCGGTGCCTCGCGCGGCCTGGACGCACTGAAAGGCCGCGGCCATGCCGGCGGTGCAGGGGCCCGA
>NZ_VIDT01000651.1 GCF_006519715.1 Ideonella azotifigens | reverse complement strand
CCCAGGAAGCGCGCGCCCAGCATGGCCAGTGCGTAGCCGGGCAGGCCCAGGGCAGGCACCGGGCCCCAGCCGCGCATCAGTGGCACGGCCAGCAGCAGGTGCACCAGATGCATCGTGATGATGACGAACAGCGCCTCGCGGGCGTGCAGGTGCGAGCGCATCACGCTGGCCATCGAGGCATTCCAGGCGTCCAGCAGGATGCAGGGCGCCAGCGTCATCAGGAAGGGCACGGCGACGACCAGCACCTCGGCCGGGGCATTCACCAGACCCAGCATGCCGCGCGCGCCGACCAGCGCCATCACGGCTGCCGCGGCACCGATCCAGGTGGCGGCACCCAGCGCGGCACGCGCCACGGCGTCGGCCTGGTCACGGCGCTGGCTGCCCAGGCATTGCGTGAGCACCACGCTGATGCCCGCGCCAATGACGCGGAACAGCATGAACAGCGTGGCGAACACATGGTTGGCCAGCGCAAAGCCGGCGCCTGCTTCGTCGGACAGCCGGGCAGCCAGCGCAGTGCCGATCAGGCTCACGGCCATGCCGAGACCGAGTTCGAGGAACAGCGGCCAGACGAGTTTCAGCAAACGGGGAGGGTGCGGCATGACGTCCGCCAGTCTGGCCCGGCCCACATCCCTTCAATGCCCTGAAAAGCGGGTGTGTACCCAAAAAGAAACCGCGGACAGTCCATCGACCTGGCGACGCGCGGTCTCAAGGAAACGCCGGGCCGCCCCAAGTTTCCCTGACCCCCTCGGGGGGCGGACGACGCTGGCGTCGGCCCGGGGGCGCTCTCACAATCCAGTGGTGGCGCGGAACAGGCCTTCGGAGCAGGCGGCGCAGGTGGGCTGCTCGCCGGTTGGGTCCATCGCCGGGTTGAACTTGTTGTAGAAGACCACCACGCCGTTCTGGGTGGTGATGAAGACTTCAGGGTCGATGCGCTCGTGGCCATCGGCGTCGTCGCTGACCTTCCACAGCTTGGTGGTGGCAGTGGGCGAGACCGCGGCGATGTAGATGGCCGTCGGGTAGGTGTAGGGCTCGCTCTTGACCGCCAGCACCACGTAGGACTTGCCCAGGTAGACGAAGGGCTCGGGCGAGGCCACGGTGCTTCCCGCAGGCAGCATGATGCTGTTGATGACCGCCCACTTGCCCGAGCCGTCACCCTTGTAGAAGCGCAGCTCGTTTTCGTTGACGGTGCTCAGCAGCACCAGCTTGTTGTTGTATTCCGGGGCGCGCCACATCCAGGGCACCGTGCGCACGTCCTTGGCGCCGTCGTCGCTGGTGATCTGGGTCAGCTTGCCGGTGTCGAGCTGTTCCATGAACACCTGATTGGTGCCGTTGACGTCCTGCGAATAGACCAGGCCGTTGTTGCCCTTGGTGAATCGCACCGAAACCGGCTTGGGCGTGCGGGCCATGCCCAGCACTGGCGCTTCCGACGCGACGTCGTACAGGTAGCGCCAGTAGTGGTTGTTCTTCGCATCGACATAGCTGATGCGCGGCTGCGTGTCGCCAGTGTCATCGCTGGCATACGGCGCGTTGCGGCCCGCATTGGGCCCCAGCATGATGGGTGCGCCCCAGGTCGTGCCGTCGGCACTGCCTTCGACCAGGGCCAGCCGGGCGGCCGAGGGCTTGGCCGGATCGGCCACGAACTTGGTGTAGACGACGTGGTCGCCAGTGGAGGTCGACACCCACTCCGGCCCGTTGGTCGTGATGCTCATCTCCTGCGGCGTGATGGCATCGGTGTCCAGCAGCTTGTAGGTCGGCTTCAGGATGTTGCCGGTCGCAGGGTCCAGCGTGCCCACCCACAGCTGACCGTTCTTGTCGCACCAGGTGAACATGCTGCGCGAGGGGCTGAACTCGAGGTCCAGCAGGTCCTTGCGCGGCGCGGCCTGGGTCTCATTGGGCGCGAAGTCAGATTTTAGCGCTTGGGCATGGGCCGCAAGCGGCGCAAGCAGGGTCATGCCGGCCAGCGTCAATGCAGTCAGTGGGCGTGTACTCACAAATTACCTCTGGAGACGAAACAGACAAAACAACGCCTGGACCTGCGCTGCCACGGGCCGCATTGTGAGTGCAGCGCATGACAGGTCACCAGATGTAACGTGCACTTTGATGCGCTTGCTGCGCCTTGAAGTGCGGGCCCCAACGTTCGCTGAGCGAAGCATGAAGCTTGCCAGCAGCGTCTGTTCCGGGGAAGCACTTTGAAATGCTTCACCCCCCATGCGGCAATGTGCACGTGGGTGGCGAGCGGGCGGTCTGGCGTCAGCGTCCTGTCAGCCAGGCGGCGCGTGTGGCCCAGCGCAGCTGCCAGGCGTCCAGCTCTTCGGCCGGCATGGGCCGGGCAATGAAATAGCCCTGGGCCAGTTGGCAGCCAGCCTGGCGCAGCAGCTGCCAGTCGGCCTCGTCTTCCACGCCTTCGGCCACGGTGCTCATGCCCAGCTGGCCGGCCAGGCCCAGGCTGGATTCGACGATGCTGCGCAGCGAGGCATCGCGCCAGGCGCCGTGCACGAAGCTGCGATCGATCTTCAGCTCGTCGAACGGGATGTCGCGCAACTGCGTCAGCGACGAGTGGCCGGTGCCGAAGTCGTCGATCGCGACGCTGACGCGCTTGAGCCGCAGCCGCGTCAGCGCGTCCACCGTGGCCAGCGGATGCGCCATCAGCCGGCTCTCGGTGACTTCCAGCACCAGGCTGGACAAGGCCACGCCGGCAGCGGCGGCCTCGGCGGCGATCTGGTCCGGGAAGTCCAGTGCCGACAGGCTGTCCATCGAGATGTTGACGGCCACCTGCAGGTGGCGCTGCTGCGAGGTCCATTCGCGTGAATCGCGCAGCGCCCGGCGCAGCACCTGGCGCGTGAGTTCGCCGATCAGGCCTTGCTCCTCGGCCAGGCCAATGAACTGGTCCGGGCTCACCAGGCCGTGCACCGGGTGCTGCCAGCGCACCAGGGTTTCGACGCCGACCCAGCGCCCGGTCGCCAGCTCGACCTTGGGCTGGTAGTGGTTGACGAACTCGTGCTGCGCCAGCGCGCGTGGCAGCTCGTCTGCCTGCACCTTGCTGGG
>NZ_VIDT01000650.1 GCF_006519715.1 Ideonella azotifigens | reverse complement strand
GTCCAGGCCCAGCGAGGCCAGCAGCGGGCCGGCAGCGGCGAGTTTGTCGTGCACGCCGTAGATCGCATGCTGCAGGCCCAGGTCGGCCACGCGGCGGCGCACGGCCGGGGAATCCCGCCCGGTGATGACCAGCGGCGTGATGCCGCCTTGCATCAGCAGTTTCAGGCCCTGGCCATCCAGCGTGGAGAAGGCCTTGAACTGTTCGCCGCTTTCGCCGATGTAGATGCGGCCATCCGTCAGGCAGCCATCGACGTCGAAGATCGCGGCCTTCAGGCCCAGGCCGCTGCCCTGGGCGCGCAGCAGCAGTTCGGGCGGAAAGGACAGCGCGGCAGCAGGCATCGCCATCGTCAGATCACCTTCGCGCGCAGCAGGTCGTTGGTGTTCAGCGCGCCGACCAGGTGGCCGGCGGCGTCCACGACCAGCACGCTGGTGATGCGGTGCTGCTCCATCAGGTCGGCCGCTTCGACCGCCAGGGCGTCGTCGCGGACCAGCTTGGGATGTGGGTGCATGACCTGGTGCGCCTTCATTGCGCGCAGGTCGGCCCCGGTCTCGATCATGCGGCGCAGGTCACCGTCGGTGAAGATGCCCAGCACCTTGTCTCCGTCGACCACAGCGGTCGCACCCAGTCCCTTGCTGGTCATCTCGCGCATGGTCGCGCTGAAGCTGGCATCGGCCGGCACACGCGGCACCTGCTCGCCGCCGCGCATCAGGTCGCGCACGTGCATCAGCAGCTTGCGGCCCAGCGCGCCGCCCGGGTGCGAGCGGGCGAAGTCGTGTTCGCGGAAGCCGCGTGCGTCCAGCAGCGCCACCGCCAGCGCATCGCCCATTGCCATCTGCGCGATGGTGCTGGCGGTGGGCGCCAGGTTCAGCGGGCAGGCTTCCTTCTGCACGGCCGTGTTCAGCACGAAGTCGGCATGCCGGGCCAGCGAAGAGTCCGGCCGGCCCGTCATCGCGACCAGGGTGATGCCGAGCCGGCGCATCGGCGGCAGGATGGCGTTGAGCTCGTCGCTCTCGCCGGAATTGGAGATCGCGATCACCACGTCGCCCGGCGTGACCATGCCCAGGTCGCCATGGCTGGCTTCGCCCGGGTGCACGAAAAACGCCGGCGTGCCGGTGGACGCCAGCGTGGCAGCGATCTTGCGGCCCACGTGCCCGCTCTTGCCCATGCCCATCACGATCACCCGGTGGCGGGTGTCCAGCATGGCCTGCATGGCCTGCACGAAGGCGCCATCGATCTGCCCGCGCAGCGCCAGCAAGGCGTCGGCCTCGATCGTCAGGGTCTCGCGGGCCAGGGAGAGCGCGCGCTCGGCATCGAAGGGTGAGGTGGGGTTCAAAGCGGTGGTCTGGTTCAGAATGGGGCGATTTTAGGTCGACGAACGGTCCCCCGCTGCATGGCATCCACCCTCGAGCTGGTTCTGCTTTATCTCCTGGCCGCGGTGGTCGGCGTGGTCGCCTGCCGGCTGGTCAAGTTGCCACCCATGTTGGGCTACCTGGCGGTGGGCGTGCTGATCGGGCCGAATGCCTTGTCGCTGGCCAAGGATTCGGCCGCGGTGAAGTACCTGGCCGAGTTCGGCGTGGTGTTCCTGATGTTCGTGATCGGGCTGGAATTCAACCTGCCCAAGCTGCGCAGCATGCGCACACTGGTCTTCGGACTCGGCCTCAGCCAGGTGATGCTGACCATCCTCGGCGCGGTGGCCGGCAACCTGGTGCTGGCCTGGCTGTTCTCGTTCACCCGCATGGGTTGGGAGCTGGGCTGGGCCGGCGCCATTGCACTGGGCGGCGCGATGGCGATGTCGTCGACCGCCATCGTCGTCAAGCTGCTGGCCGAGCGGCTGGAGCTGGAAAGCGAACACGGCCGGCGCGTGATGGGCGTGCTGCTGTTCCAGGACCTGGCCGTCGTGCCGCTGCTGGTGCTGATCCCGGCGCTGGGCTCGCCGGGCGGCGAGATGGCCATGGCGCTGGGCATTGCACTGCTGAAGGCGATTGCGCTGCTGACGGTGCTGCTGGTCGGCGGCCAGCGCTTCATGCGCTGGTGGCTGACGCTGGTGGCGCGGCAGAAGAGCGAAGAGCTGTTCGTGCTGAACCTGCTGCTGGTCACGCTGGGCCTGGCCTGGATGACCGAACACGCCGGGCTGTCGCTGGCGCTGGGCGCGTTTGTCGCCGGCATGCTGGTGGCGGAGACCGAATACAAGCACCAGGTCGAGACCGACATCCGGCCTTTCCACGACGTGCTGCTGGGCCTGTTCTTCATCACCATCGGCATGAAGCTGGACTGGCGGCCGGTGTGGGACGAATGGTTCCTGGTGCTGCTGCTGACGATGATGCCGGTGATTGCCAAGGCCGCGCTGGTGGCGGGCTTGGCCTGGGCCTTTCGCGCAGCGCCTGGCGTGGCCATCCGCACCGGGCTGTACCTGGCGCAGGCGGGTGAATTCGGCTTTGTGCTGCTGAGCCTGGGCGCCGAGCAGCACCTGATCAACCCGCGCTGGATCAGCCCGGTGCTGGCCTCGATGGTGCTGTCGATGCTGGCCACGCCCTTCATCGTGATGTACAGCAACCGCATCGTGATGCGGCTGGCGGCCAGCGACTGGCTGATGCAGTCGGTGCAGCTGACGACCATCGCCAAGAAGGCGATCCGAAACGAGCAGCACGTGATCATCTGCGGCTTTGGCCGCAGCGGGCAGAACCTCTCGCGCCTGCTGGAGCAGGAGACGATTCCGTACATGGCGCTGGACCTGGACCCCGACCGCGTGCGCCAGGCGGCTGCGGCCGGGCAGAGCGTGGTCTTTGGCGACGCTGCGCGCTTGCAAAGCCTGATGGCGGCCGGCCTGTCGCGCGCGGCGGCGGTGGTCATCAGCTACCCGGACACGCCGTCGGCATTGAAGATCCTGGGCCTGGTGCGCCGGCATGCGCCGCAGGTGCCGGTGGTCGTGCGCACCATTGACGACACGGATCTGGAGAAGCTGCGCGCCGCCGGTGCGACCGAGGTCGTGCCCGAGGCTGTCGAAGGCTCGCTGATGCTGGCCAGCCATGCGCTGGTGCTGGTGGGCGTGCCGATGCGCCGGGTGATCCGC
>NZ_VIDT01000065.1 GCF_006519715.1 Ideonella azotifigens | reverse complement strand
GTTCAGCTGAAGGTCTTGCTGAGCAAGCTGGACCGGCCGCACGGCCTGCAACTGGACGCGGCCGGCCGGGTGCTGATTGGCGAGTCCGGCCGCATCGGCGTGGTGGACTTGCGGCCCGATGGCGCGGTGCTGAAGCCGCTGATCGAGCACCTGCCCACGGCTGGGCGCCATCCGCTGAAAGCCTTCATCGTGGCGCCGGACGGGGCCTTGATCGTCAACCTTGGCGCACCGACCGATCACTGCGAAAGCTCGGACCCAGCACCTGCTTCGGCGCCCGCCGGTTTCCTGCCTTGCCCCGTCGCGGAGGGCGACCAGGCCCAGGCGGCGCTGTGGCGCTACGAACGGGTCAAGGGCGAGCCCGAGCGCTGGGAAGGCAAGGTTCTGGCGCGCGGCCTGCGCAACTCGATGGGCCTGGCCTACAGCCCGCTGGACGGCGCGCTTTGGCAGGCCGAGAACAGCCGTGACAGCTTGCCCGGCCCGGTGCACGATTCCGCCACGCGCCCGTTCGACGAGCTCAACCGCGTGGCGCAGGGCCGGCACTACGGCTGGCCGTATTGCACCGAAGCCGATCTGCGCGACCCGGCGTTCGGCAGCTTCGACTGCAGGCAGTACACCGCGCCTGAACGCCTGCTGCCGCCGCACTCGGCCCCGCTGGGCATGCTGTTCTACGACGCGTCGCAAGCCCCCGCCGCCTGGCGCAAGTCCCTGCTCATCACGCTGCACGGCTACCGCCCCACAGGCCACCGCATCATCGGCTACCCGCTGTCGCCCAAGGGCCAGCCCGCCGCGAAACCGATCACCTTGGTCGAAGGCTGGGATGCCGCCACGGGACTGCACCCGATGGGCGCGCCCACCGACATCAAGGCCGACTCGAAGGGCCGGCTGTGGGTGACCGAAGACCGCAACGGGACGCTGCTGGTGATTGCGCCGGTTGTCCAGGATCCAAGGTGAGCGGCGTCACAAGCTGAATCGCCTGCGCTGTCCCGTCCTGCGCCGTTTTCGCGTACACCGTTGACGAAGGGGCGTCGCGCCCCATCCGTCTGAAGACCGACAAACAGGGGAGCCGGTGCACCATGAACATCTCGAACCGCAAGGGGGCCAAGCGGCTTGCCTGGGTGGCGCTGGCCGTGCTGTTGGGGCTGGTGTGCCTGCAATTTTTCAACCACCGCGCGGTCAGCGGCAAGCTGTGTGGCGAAGCGATGCGATGCGCGGACGACAACCATTGGTCCCGTCTGGGCCTGCAGGCCGACATTCCCAAGCTGCCGGCTGCGCTGCAGGCCTCCGCGGTCCAGGCCAGCGTGCACACCGGCCTCTTGCGCAGGGCTTGCAATGGCGGCTGGACGGCAGCTTTTGGGGCGCGCATCGAGCTTGACGCGATTGCCGTTGGCAAGCTGGTCAGCACACAGGGGGCATGTGTGGACGTGGGGCGCAGTGAGCTGCATGCGAGTGTGGCGGGCGCGCAGTTGACGCTGGACAGCTGCCGCGTCCTGCTTTCGCCGCTGCGCCTGGACTGGGACGGCAGCTTGCGGGTTTCGCTGGCGGGGCAGCCCGCACCCGACGCCGCTGCGGCATGCGCCGCGTTGCTGCCGCCTGGGGGTCTTTCGGCTCTGGCGCAAACGCTGGGGGACCTGAAGCTGAGCGCGACAGCCGAGTACGGCTTGCCGTTTTCGAAGGCCGATTCGCTGGCCGGGCTGTCGGTGCAAAAGGTGCTGTCCACCATGGCCACGACGCAGGAACTTCGCTTGGCCTCGGGCAGCGGCACTGGCCAACTGAGCCTGAAGACCCGGCCGGCAGCGGACGCTGCGCAGGCTTCGCCCGAGCTGACGCTCACGGCAGGCGTGGAGGGCGCGTTGCGGGCCTTGCTGCCTGGGGAGCTCGGTGCCTTGATGGCGTCCGGCCACCCGCTGCAGGTTCGCTGGAACCTGGGGCACGAGTCCGGCGTGTCGGTCAACGGCCGGGCTGTCGCCCGCAAGGCGGTGCAGGTCCGCCCGGCCGGTCTGGTGACCTTGGGCGACGAGTGCAGCACGCCGGTGCCGGAGGCTGGCCGCTCGCTGTTTTTCGTGCAGGCCAACGACCAGGGTGAGGCCTTGGCGCCGCCACAGATGCAGGCGGTGTTCGACGCGGTGGCGCAGGCCAACGCAGGTGCCGGCGCGCTGGTTGCGCTCTTCGTGCACGGTTGGCAGCATTCGGCCGACAAGGCGGACAGCTATGTGTGCGACTACGCGGACCTGACCAGCGGGGTCAGGGCGATGGAGCAGGCGGCAGCGCGGGCATCGGGCCGTGCGCCGCGCCAGGTGATTGGCGTGTTCTTCGGCTGGCCAGGCGCGCCTTATGACAGCGAGGTGGCCAATGTGGTCACCACCTTCTGGAACCGGCTGCAGGCGGCTGACAAGCTTGGCGGCGCGCAGGCGGTGTTGCCGCAACTGATCGCGGGCCTGGCTCAGCGGGTGGACTCGGCGCCGCGGGACCAGCGCGCTGACCGACGCAGCGCCTTCGTCGTGGCGGGCCACAGCATGGGCGCGCGCGCGGTGTTCAGCGCCATTCGTGGGAGCCTGTTGCAAACGAGCGCTGGGGCCCAGCTGCCGCCGCGGCCAGACCTGGTGCTGTTGATCAACCCGGCGTTTTCGGCCGAGCTGTACCGCGCGGTGCACGACCAGCAGGCGCAGTGCGCGCCGGCCAGCATGCCGGTGCTGCTGTTTTCGTCGGAAACAGACGGCGTGACCCGCGAGGTCTATCCCGCTGGGCAGGCCATGTCCTATGCGCCTGATGCGCCGCAAACCGCGCCGTTCCTGGAACACATCTACACGGCAGCCAACTTCCCGGCCTTCGTGACCCACCGGCTGCGCATGGAGGTGTTGCAAGGCGAGACGCCGGAGGCGCACGGTCCGCAAACCATCCTGCGCGGCTTCCAGCGCGCGCCGGCCCGGTCCGACGAGCTGTATGCAGACAACCCGGTCACCGTGTTCCGCCAGCCGTCGACCGGCTTTCCGGCCCCGTCGGACGCCTGGTACCGGATGCAGCTCGAACCGGTGGATCCAAAGGCCAGCACCTGCCAGGCCAGCGGTTCCAAAGTCATCGAGGTGGACCGGCGCATCGTGCCCGACCACGGGACCATCTTCACGCCGCCGTTCATGGAGTACGTGGTGCGTGCGCTCAACCACGGGACCGCGGGCTTGCAGCACAAGGCCGCGCCGTAGCCGCCGAGCAGGCACAAAAAAGCCACCCGAAGGTGGCTTGGTCGATTCAGCACTTGGGGCTGATCACTGGCTGACGAAAGCGCGCTCGATCACGAAGTCGCCCGGGGTCGTGGTGTTGCCTTCCTTCAGGCCGCGCACTTCCATCATGGTCTTCAGGTCGCGCAGCATCTCGGGGCTGCCGCAGATCATCACGCGGTCTTCGGCGGCGTTGAGCTGCGGGATGCCGAGGTCGGCGGCGAGCTTGCCGCTCTCGATCACGTCGGTGATGCGGCCCTGGTACTTCGAGGGTTCGCGGGTGACCGTGGGGTAGTACAGCAGCCTGCCCTTGATGAACTCGCCGAGGAACTCGTGTTCGGGCAGGTGCTGGGTGATGTAGTCGTGGTAGGCCAGCTCGTTGTTCTGGCGCACGCCGTGAACCAGGATGACCTGCTCGAATTTTTCGTAGGTGTCCGGGTCGCGGATGATGCTGAGGAAGGGCGCCACGCCGGTGCCGGTGCCAAGCAGGTAGAGGCGCTTGCCAGGCGTGAGGTAGTCGATCAGCAGCGTGCCGGTGGGCTTCTTGCCGACGATCAGCGTGTCGCCGACCTGGATGTGCTGCAGCCGCGAGGTGAGCGGGCCGTCCTGAACCTTGATGCTCAGGAACTCCAGCGTCTCTTCGTAGTTCGGGCTGACGATGGAGTAGGCGCGCAGCAGCGGCTTGCCGTTCACGCGCAGGCCGATCATCGTGAAATGGCCGTTCGAGAAGCGCAGCGAGGTGTCGCGGGTGGTGGTGAAACTGAACAGGCGATCGGTCCAGTGGTGCACGCTCAACACGCGCTCTTCATTGAAGGCACTCATCTCGAAGGTTCGGTAAGGTCACAAGACACGGAGCGACTCACCGCCCCGCAGGACTCGGGATTATCCCTCAGCGGCCTTGCCCGGCCCGGCCTGAGGCTTTGCGCAGGCGCAAGCCAGCCTTGTTCTGGAACAGAGGTCAGCGCCCCTGGCCCAACCAGTCACGCAGGACTTCGGCGGTGTGCTCTCCGAGTTGCGCCGGCGCCTGGCGGTATTGCACAGGGCTGGCCGACAGGCGGATCGGGTTGGCCACCAGCGGCACGCTGCCGAAGGCCGGATGCGGCATTGCCAGCTTCATGCCGCGGGCAATGACCTGCGGGTCCGCGAAGACCTCGCCGAGCCGGTTGATCGGGCCGCAAGGCACGCCCGCGGGTTCCAGCAGCGCCATCCACTCGGTGGTGGTCTTCATCACCGTGGCCTGGCGCAGCAGCGGGATCAGCACCACACGGTTCGCCACCCGCGCCGGGTTGGTCGCGAAGCGTTCGTCCGTCGCCCATTCGGCATGGCCAGCCACGGCGCAGAGCTTGGCGAACTGGCCGTCGTTGCCCACGGCCAGGATCATGTCGCCGTCGGCCGTCGGGAAGTCCTGGTAGGGCACGATGTTGGGGTGCGCATTGCCCATGCGCTGCGGCGCCTTGCCGCTGGTGAGGAAGTTTGCGGCCTGGTTGGCCAGCGTGGCCACCTGCACGTCCAGCAGCGCCAGGTCGATGTGCTGGCCTTCGCCGCTGGTGTGGCGGTGCTGCAGCGCGGCGAGCACGCCGATGGTGGCGTACAGCCCGGTCATGATGTCCACCAGCGCCACGCCCACTTTCTGCGGCCCCGCACCGTCCTCGCCATCGGCCCGCCCCGTCAGGCTCATCAGCCCGCCCATGCCCTGGATCAGGAAGTCGTAGCCCGCGCGCGGCGCATACGGGCCGGTCTGGCCGAAGCCGGTGATCGAGCAATAGATCAGCCGCGGGTTGACGGCTTTCAGGCTGTCGTAGTCCAGCCCGTAACCCTTCAGCCCGCCGACCTTGAAGTTCTCCAGCACCACGTCGGCTTCTGCCGCCAGCGCTCGCACCTGTGCCTGGCCTTCGGGCGATGCCAGGTCAATGGCGACCGAGCGCTTGTTGCGGTTGGCGCACTGGAAATAGGCCGCCTGCTTCGACGGCGAACCGTCTGCCAGCGGCACCCAGGGCGGGCCCCAGGCGCGGGTGTCGTCCCCAGCACCGGGGCGCTCCACTTTCACCACGTCCGCGCCCAGGTCGCCCAGCATCTGGCTGGCCCAGGGGCCGGCGAGGACGCGGGAGAGGTCCAGGACCTTGATGCCTTGGAGTGCGGTGGTGTTCATTTGGGTGCTGTGTGGAGGTTTGCGCGTAGCCAAGGCCATCGGGTAGCCCACTCCGCTCATGTCCCCCGGCCTGCGGCCTCCTCCTTTACTTCGCTGCGTGGGCCACCCAATGCCCTTGGCTGCGAGCGTTTTGTCTTTGCCGCCGAGAACAGCCGGGACCGTGCCCGGTTCGGGAGTCGGGGTGTGCTGCGCAGTGAAGTAAAGGGGGAGGCCGCAGGCCGGAGGACATGAACGGAGCAGCACACCCCGGATCCCGAACCTTGCGCCAACCGTGGCGCAAAGGTCTTCTCAAAGATCAGAACGCCGCAATGCCCGTCATCGCACGGCCGAGGATCAGCGCGTGCACGTCGTGCGTGCCTTCGTAGGTGTTCACCACTTCGAGGTTGACGAGGTGGCGGGCCACGCCGAATTCGTCGGAGATGCCGTTGCCGCCCAGCATGTCGCGCGCGGTGCGGGCAATGTCCAGCGACTTGCCGCAGCTGTTGCGCTTCATGATGGAGGTGATCTCGACGGCGGCCGTGCCTTCGTCCTTCATGCGGCCCAGGCGCAGGCAGCCTTGCAGGGCCAGCGTGATCTCGGTCTGCATGTCGGCCAGCTTCTTCTGCACCAGCTGGTTGGCGGCCAGCGGCTTGCCGAACTGCTTGCGGTCCAGCGTGTACTGCAGCGCCGTGTGCCAGCAGAACTCGGCCGCGCCCAGCGCGCCCCAGGCAATGCCGTAGCGCGCGCTGTTGAGGCAGGTGAACGGGCCCTTGAGACCGCGCACTTCGGGGAAGGCGTTTTCCTCGGGGCAGAACACGTTGTCCATCACGATTTCGCCGGTGATGGAGGCACGCAGGCCCACCTTGCCGTGGATGGCCGGGGCGCTCAGGCCCTTCCAGCCCTTTTCCAGCACGAAGCCGCGGATGGCGCCTGCGTCGTCCTTGGCCCAGACCACGAACACGTCGGCGATAGGGCTGTTGGTGATCCACATCTTGGCGCCGGAGATGCTGTAGCCGCCGTCCACCTTCTTGGCACGGGTGATCATGCTGCCGGGGTCCGAGCCGTGGTTGGGCTCGGTCAGGCCGAAGCAGCCGATGAATTCGCCGCTGGCCAGCTTGGGCAGGTACTTCTGCTTGGTGGCTTCGTTGCCGAACTCGTTGATCGGCACCATCACCAGCGAGCTCTGCACGCTCATCATCGAGCGGTAGCCGGAGTCCACGCGCTCCACCTCGCGCGCCACCAGGCCGTAGCAGACGTAGTTCAGGCCGGCACCGCCGTATTGCTCGGGGATGGTCGCGCCCAGCAGGCCCAGGCTGCCCATCTCGCGGAAGATGGCCGGGTCGGTCTGCTCGTTGCGGAAGGCCATCAGCACGCGCGGGGCCAGGGCTTCCTGGCAATAGGCCGCCGCGGCGTCGCGCACCTGGCGCTCGTCGTCGGTCAGCTGGCTGTTGAGCAGCAGCGGGTCATCCCAGTGGAAGCTGGCCTTGGTTGCCATGGTCGCGGTCTCCGTCAAGTTCAATGTTGGAATCTTAGAATCGAGTCTGCCTGCGTGGCAAACGAGAATTTCGCACCGTTCTGTGCGGATCAGGAATTCCGAGGGCTGCTCGATGCGCCGCAAGATCCCATCCACCGCTGCATTGGCCGCCTTCGAGGCCGCCGCGCGCCACCAGAGTTTCACCAAGGCCGCCCACGAACTGGCGGTGACGCAGAGCGCCGTCTGCCGGCAGATTGCCACGCTGGAGGACTTCCTCGGCCTGCCATTGTTTCGCCGCGGCCAGCGCGGCGTGCTGTTGACGGATGCCGGCCAGCGCTATGCACGCAGTGTGGCGGCCCGGCTGGACGAGGTCGAGCGCGACACGCTCGACCTGATGTCCCAGGCCGGGCTGGGCGAAGCTGTGGGTTCACTGGAGCTGGCGGTGGTGCCCACGTTTGCCACTCAATGGCTGCTGCCGCGCCTGGCCGGCTTCCAGGTGCAGCACCCTGGCATCACCGTGCACTTCACGCCGCGCACCCGGCCCTTCATGTTCGAGGAAACCACGCTGGACGCTGCGATCCATGCCGGCGAGGCCTTCTGGCCCGGCACCGCGGGTGAACTGCTGATGCATGAGCACCTCATTGCCGTGGCCAGCCCGGCGCTGCTGAACGGCAGGGCGATGCACAGCGCAGCGGACGTCGCGAGCCTGCCGCTGCTGCAGGCCAGCACGCGGCCCTACGCGTGGCGGCTGTGGTTCGAATCGCTGGGCCTGAAGGTCGACCACGACATGGCTGGCGCGCGCATGGAGCTGTTCTCCATGCTCAGCGAAGCGGCGGCGCAAGGACTGGGCGCCGCGCTGGTGCCGCGCCTGCTGGTGGAGCGCGAACTGGCCAGCGGGCGGCTGGTGCAGTTGCTGCCGCACCAGCACGTGAGCGACCGCGCCTACCGGCTGTTGTGGCCGCAGCACAAGGCTGGCCTGCCGGCGCTGGCGGTGTTTGCCGCCTGGCTGGGCGAGGAGGCCGGGCGATACCGGGCCGAGACGGGTCAGGCCTAGCATGGCGTGAACGGCCACGGCTTTTCGTCCAGTGTCGTGAAGGCACTTTTGCCGCGTCAAGGAGCACCCATGGCCCAAGGTTTGCCTCGTCACGATGATGTTCGCCTGCTGTGTCGATGCCTGCTGCTTTGCAGTGTCGGCCTCTGGTGCAGCATGGCAGGCGCCCAGGCCACGCAGCGCTTGTGCGGGCCAGACAGCGAAGACAAGCCAGGGCCAGCCTGCCTGGTGGCCAGCCAGGAGATTGGTGCGTTGCCGGACCGGCCGATCTACTGGCGCATCTACACCTATGACGACCTGCAGGTCGCTCGCCGCGAGGCGCCGCGCGAAGGGGCTGTGGCGCAGGCGTTCGGGCAGACCTGGCTGTTCGTTGCAGGTGCAGATGCGCCGAGCTTGCCCAGCGCACGGCATGTGGCCGACGTCGGCCCGCTGCCGGTCGCTGCAGGTTCGAATTACCAGGCGGAATACCTGAAGTCCACCTTCAGCCCGGGCATGACTGCGCCCTTGCATGTGCACTCCGGGCCAGAGGCGTTTTACGCACTGAGTGGCGGCACCTGCCTGGAAACACCGGACGGCGTGCAGGTGAAGCGCGGCGCGGGTCACAGCCTGATGATCCGGCAGGGGCCGCCCATGCTGCTGATGGCCGTGGGCCACGAGGAGCGCCGCGGCTTTGCGTTGATCCTGCATGACGCCAGCCACCCGCCGACCACCTTGACGCAGGCCTGGACGCCCAAGGGCTTGTGCGTGGCCGAGAAGTAGCTTCCGCTGGCGTGTTGCTCGCGCACCGGCCACGTTTGCGTCCATCGGGCAATGGGCCTGTGCCTATCGCCGGCATTGAGAGGATTTCATCGGGCCGCTGTTTTCGCGTCCTAGACTTGCTGCTCAGTCATCTCACCCAGGAGGCAAGCCAGCATGACGACCGAATCCCAATGCCCGTTCTCGGGCAGCGCCGCCCAGAAAAACGCATCTCCCAAGGCCAGCGGCAACAAGGACTGGTGGCCCAACGCATTGGACCTCGCCGTCCTGCACCAGCACTCCACCCGCGCCAACCCGATGGGCGAGGAGTTCAAGTACGCCGAAGAATTCAAGACGCTGGACCTGGACGCCGTCGTCAAGGACCTGAACGCCTTGATGACCGATTCCCAGGACTGGTGGCCGGCCGACTACGGGCACTACGGCCCGCTGTTCATCCGCATGGCCTGGCACTCCGCCGGCACCTACCGCACGGCAGACGGCCGTGGCGGTGCAGGCGCCGGTGCGCAGCGCTTCGCGCCGCTCAACAGCTGGCCCGACAACGGCAACCTGGACAAGGCGCGCCGGCTGCTGTGGCCGATCAAGCAGAAGTACGGCCACAAGCTCTCTTGGGCCGACCTGATCATCCTGGCCGGCAATGTCGCGCTGGAATCCATGGGCTTCAAGACCTTCGGTTTTGCCGGTGGCCGGGCCGACGTGTGGGAGCCCGGCGCCGAGGTCGACTGGGGCAAGGAAGCCACCTGGCTGGCCACCAGCGACAAGGAAAACAGCCGCTACTCGGGCGACCGTGAACTGGCCAACCCGCTGGCCGCCGTGCAGATGGGCCTGATCTACGTGAACCCCGAAGGCCCGGATGGCAACCCCGACCCGCTGGCTTCGGCACGCGACATCCGCGAGACCTTTGCCCGCATGGCGATGGACGATGAAGAAACGGTGGCGCTGATCGCCGGCGGCCACACCTTCGGCAAGTGCCACGGCGCCGGGGATGCCAGCCAGGTCGGTGCCGAGCCCGAGGGCGCGACCATCGAGGAGCAAGGCCTGGGCTGGAAGAACAGCTTCGGCACCGGGCGTGGCGCCCACGCCATCACCAGCGGCCTGGAAGGCGCCTGGACGCCCACACCCACCACCTGGGACAACAGCTACTTCGAAACCCTGTTCGGCTTCGAATGGGAGCTCACCAAGAGCCCCGCTGGCGCGCACCAGTGGACGCCCAAGGGCGGCGCCGGTGCCGGCACCGTGCCGGACGCGCACGACCCGAGCAAGCGCCACGCGCCGATGATGCTGACCTCCGACCTGGCGCTGCGCCTGGATCCGGCCTACGAGAAGATCTCGCGCCGCTTCATGCAGGACCCGGCGCTGCTTGCCGACGCCTTCGCCCGTGCCTGGTTCAAGCTGACCCACCGCGACATGGGCCCGCGCCCGCGCTACCTGGGCAAGCTGGTGCCGCAGGAAGTGCTGATCTGGCAGGACCCGGTGCCCGATGTGAGCCATCCGCTGGTCAATGACCAGGACGTGGCCGCGCTGAAGGCCAAGGTGCTGGCTTCGGGCCTGAGCATTTCGCAACTGGTGACGACCGCCTGGGCCTCGGCCTCGACCTTCCGCATCGGCGACAAGCGCGGCGGCGCCAATGGCGCGCGCATCCGCCTCGCGCCGCAGAAGGAATGGGAAGTCAACCAGCCGGCCGAACTGTCCAAGGTGCTGGTGCAGCTCGAAGCCATTCGCCAGGACTTCAGCGCCGCGCAGTCCGGCGGCAAGCAGGTCTCGCTGGCCGACCTGATCGTGCTGGCGGGCGGCGCCGCTGTCGAAGCTGCTGCGAAGAAGGCGGGCGCAGACATCACGGTGCCGTTCACGCCAGGCCGCACCGATGCGTCACAGGACCAGACCGACGTGCATTCGTTCGCCGTGCTGGAACCCAAGGCCGACGGCTTCCGCAACTACCTGCGCAAGGGCCTGGAAGGCTCGGCCGCCGAGTTGCTGATCGACAAGGCCGAACTGCTGAGCCTCAGCGCGCCGGAGATGACCGTGCTGATCGGCGGCCTGCGCACGCTGGGCGCCAACTTCGGCCACACCGCGCACGGCGTCTTCACCAAGCGCCCCGAGACGCTGACGACCGACTTCTTCGTCAACCTGCTGGACATGCGCACCGCCTGGCAGCGGTCGGCTGCGGACCCGAACCTGCTCGAAGGCCGGGACCGCACGACGGGCGAGCTGAAGTGGACCGCCACCGTCGTCGACCTCGTCTTCGGCTCCAACGCCCAGCTGCGGGGCATCGCCGAAGCCTACGCGAGCAGCGACTCGACGCCCCGCTTCCTGCGCGACTTCGTCAAGGCATGGACCAAGGTGATGAACCTGGATCGGTATGACTTGCTGAGTTGAACGCGTCCACGGGAACGCGCGGGGCCATCCTCCGAAGGAGGGTGACCTTGCCGTTCTTTTAGGAGCGATCGCCGTTCTGGCGACCGGCGAGGGAAGCAATCACGCTCTGCGCGCGTGCCGCTGGAACCACTCGACCTGCGCCTGGGTATCGGGCATTGGCAGCCCGCGGGACCTGCTGAGCAGGTCAAAGACCTGCTCGGGTGGAACACCGAGGCGATTGATGAGACAGCCAGCGACCAGGCCCGTTCGACCAATTCCGGCACGGCAATGGATCGCCACGGACTTTCTCGCGAGAAGACTCGCGTGGAGCTCTTCTATGAAGCGCGAGAACTCTCGGGTGGAAGCCGGCGTTCCGCGATCAGGGATCGGAAAAGACCTGAACTCGATCTGCCGCGCCGCGCACAGTGCCTCCTGGTGCTTGAGGCCAAGTTCCCGGACTTCCGAAATCTCCAACAACGAAACCACCACGTCGACGCTGGCCACCCGCCATGCATCGACTTCCGCTTGAAGATCGTCGTCGCCTCGCGGGCGAGCCATCAGGCCGAGCCGATGTGGATCGATGCCGGCAACCCAATGGACAGGGGTTTCAAACACGCTTGAGGTCCGAATCTACTGATGACTTGAGGGGCTCTTGGGGGCTGCCGGTCTTGAGTGCCTTCTCTTCGAGAAGCTACGTCTTCAGAACTTCCTGGCATGCGTAGCAGGCGCACTCTCACGCGTGTTTGCTTGATCAGCGTTACGGATCTCCGTGCGTACTTCTGCGAGAAGGCGTCCGAGGACGTTCTTGCCCTTGCCGTCGCGCCCGATGCCCCAGTAGCGGTCGTAAGGCGAGTTCTCGATGAGGGGTCGAGACTTGGTTTCCAGCAAGAGCAAGCGCAAGGTCGGATCCTCGAATTTCTTCAGCAACGCGTGTTTCATGACCGCGTCCTTGATCTGATCCCAGTCATCCCGTATCGGGAAGGCGCGGCTCTGGCCGAGCGTCTTCGCCTGCTGAGGCGAATGCGCTTTCAGTATTCTTTCGCGGTGCCCAAGGTCGATGAACTTCTGTGCCTGGAAATAGTGTTCGACCGTTGGCCAACGGAGGCCGCCCTCTTCGAATCCGAATGGGGCGAAGTTGGAAAGTTGGTGGTACGCGTCGGTTTTCGCGAAGAAATGGATTGGCTTCGCCATTGCTCAGCGGTGTGCCGCCAGCAGCAACCCGCCCGCCCCGATGAACACGCCGCCGGTGGCACGGTTCAGCCGCCGGGCGGCCAGTGGGCTGCGTACCAGGCGGCGGATCTGGCGGCCGCCCAGGCCGTAGGCCAGCGACGAGACGTATTCGGCCAGCAGGTAGGTGGCGCCCAGCGTGGCGAACTGCATCGCGGCGGGTTTGGACGGGTCGATGAACTGCGGGAAGATCGCGGCGAACAACAGCATGGCCTTGGGGTTGCTGATGCCGAGCAGGAATTCCTGGCGCATCAGTTCGCGCCAGCGGCGGGGCGGGGCACTGTCGGCCGACTCGCCGGCATGCAGGCCACCCAGGTCCCGGCTGCGCCAGGCGTGCACGCCCAGCCAGAAGAGGTAGGCCGCGCCCAGCCACTTCAGCACGCTGAAGGCGGTTTCGGAAGCCAGCAGCATCGCACCCAGGCCGAGTGCCGAGACGGTGAGGAAGATGGCGAAAGCCGCCACGCGGCCCGTCGTGCCGACGATTGCGGCAACCACGCCTTCGCGCAGGCCGTGGTTCAGGGCGCAGAAGTTGTTCGGGCCCGGCGTGAGGGCAATGCCCACGGCGAGCGGGAAGAAGTAGAGGGCGTCCATGGGCTTCAGTCTATGGTGGCGCCGCTGGCCTTGACAACTGCCTGGTAGCGCGCGTGCTCCGCGGCGACGAAGCGGGCGAATTGCTCCGGCGTGGTGGCGAAGCTCTCGGCCATCAGTGTGCGCCAGCGCGCCTGGATCTCGGGCGTGGCCAGCGCTTCGGTGAAGGCCTTGTTCAGGCGGGCCGTCACGTCGGCCGGCAACTTTGCCGGGCCGAACAGGCCGACCCAGGTGCCGATGTCGAAGCGGGCCAGGCCGAGCTTGGCGCCGGCTTCGGCCACGGTGGGCAGCTCGGGCATCGCATTGCTGCGCCGGGCCGAGGTCACAGCCAGGGCCTTGAGCTTGCCGGCGCGGATGTTGGCCGAGGCGGTGGCGAGGTTGTCGAAGCTCAGGTCCACCTGGCCGGACAACAACGCCAACTGCGCCGGGTTGCCGCCCGCGTACGGAATGTGGACCATGAAAAGCCCCGCCTGGGTCTTCAGCATCTCGCCTGCGAGGTGGCCGGCGCTGCCGTTGCCGCCGGAAGCGTAGTTGAGCTGGCCAGGGTGGGCCTTGGCGTAGGCGACCAGGTCGGCCACCGAGGCGATCTTCAGCTGCGCGGCCCGCTCGGCGTTCATCACCAGCACATTGGGCATCTGCGCCACGCCGGTGATGGGCGTGAAGTCGCGCAGCGCGTCGTACGGCATCTTGCGGTAGAGCCAGGGGTTGATCGCATGCGTGGCGACCGCGCCAATGCCGATCGTCAAGCCGTCCGGTGCGGCCTTGGCCACTGTGTCCGCCCCCAGATTGCCGCCGGCGCCGGCCCGGTTGTCGATCACGATGGTGCCCAGCGTGGGCTGGACCTTGTCGGCCAGCGCGCGGGCCATCACATCCAGCGGGCCGCCTGGCGGGTAGGGCACGACCAGGCGGATGGGCTTGCCCTGGGCCGCGGCGAACGTTGGCACCGCAGCCAGCGCCGCGAGCAGGTGCCGGCGCGTGAAGCCCCGCATTTCAAGCGCCATGCTTGTCGGCTTCGGAAGTGAAGCTGTCGGCGAAGAACTCGTCGTCGGGCAGGCCGCATTTGGCCTCGAAGTCGCGCTGGGCGGACTCAACCATGATGGGGGCGCCGCAGGCGTAGACCTGGTGGCCGGAGAGGTCCGGCAGGTCGGCCATCACGGCATGGTGGACAAAGCCGGTGCGGCCAGTCCAGCTGTCTTCGGGCCTGGGCTCGGAGAGCACGGGCACATAGCGCAGATTCGGCAGGCGCGCGGCGGCGGCTTCGGCCCAGTCGTTCAGGTACAGGTCCGCCTTGCTGCGGGCGCCCCAGTACAGCACCGCTTCGCGGGCGCTGGCCAGTTCCTCCAGCCGTTCGATCAATGCCTTGATCGGCGCCAGGCCGGTGCCCGAGGCCAGCAGCACCATGGGCTTGGTGGATTCCTCGCGCAGGAAGAAGCTGCCGAACGGGCCTTCCATGCGCAGGATGTCCTTTTCCTTCATCGCGCCGAAGACCTGGTCTGTGAACTTGCCGCCGGGCATGTGGCGGATGTGCAGCTCGATGGACGGCGGCGTGCCGAGCTGGTGCGGCGCATTGGCCATCGAGTAGCTGCGGCGCGCGCCGTCGCGCAGGATGAACTCGATGTACTGGCCGGGGTGGTACTGGAAATTCTGGTTCGCCGGCAGCTGTACGCGGATCACCTTCACGTCTGGCGCGGGCTGCGCCATCGACAGCACGCGGCCTGGCATCTTGAGGATCGCGAACTGGCCGGCACCCGGCACGCTGCGGGCCTCGACCACGCAATCGGTCTGCGGCGTGGCGCAACAGGTGAGGATCAGGCCGGCGGCTTCCTCGGCTTCGGATAAGGCCTTCTGCTGGTGCGCGCCGTGGATGACTCGGCCTTCGAGCAGCCGGCTCTTGCAGGAGCCGCAGGCGCCATCCTTGCAGCCATACGGCAGGCCGATGCCCTCGCGGATGGCGGCGGTCAGGATGGGCTCGTCGCGTGCCACGTCGAAAGCGCGGCCGGAGGGCTGGAGGGCGATGGTGAAAGTCATGGGCAGGCGGTGGACCGGGGCTGGCTACACTTGGCGCCCCTCGGCCATGGCCGCGCTGCGGATGCTGCTTGCCGGGCGCCAGGGGCGATTTTGCCCCGAGACCTGCCAGGCCGTTGGCACGTCCCTTCCGGCCCTTCTCGATTGCGTGACATGAGCCAGCTTCCTCCCCGCTTGCTGCCTTCGGCGGCGCACCGCCGGCCGGTGCTGTTGATCGTCGGCTGTGGTGACGTGGGGCTGCGCGTGGTGCGCTTGCTGGCCGGGCGCT
>NZ_VIDT01000649.1 GCF_006519715.1 Ideonella azotifigens | reverse complement strand
GGTGTTCACGGGCCAGGTGGGCAGCCAGACCGCTCAGCGTCGGATGTTCGAAAAAGATCGTCGGCTTCAGGTCGAGCGTGTACTGCTGGTTCAGCGCAGCGCCGAATTCGGCCAGCGAGACCGAATCGAAGCCGTATTCGCTCAAGGCCGTCTCGCCGTCGATGTCCTCGGGCCTGACCTTGATCAGCGCCGAGACCATCGCGACCAATGCGCGCTTCACGCTTTCAGGCAAGTCGTGATCGCTGGCCTGACGGTCCGCCTGGGCGGGTTGAGGCACGGGCGGCAACGGCGCCTGGGATGGCTGGCCCAGCAGCAACTGCCGGATGCGGACGGCCTCACCGGCCACGACCAGGCATTGCGCACCGCCGCTCGCCAGGGCCTGCCGCAAGGCCAGCACGCCGTTTGCGGTGACCAGCGGGTGCAGGCCGAATTGCTGGCCCAGCAGCTTGCGTGTAGCGGCATCGACCTGCATGCCGCCTTCGTCCCACAGCGGCCAGTTCAGCGACAGGGTCTGCCCCCGGCGTTTGCCTTGCGCCACGAGGGCATTGCGATGCTGTGCAAACGCGTCCATGAACGCATTGGCCGCGGCGTAGTCTGCCTGCCCGGCATTGCCCAGCGCGCCGGCAATCGATGAGAAGCAGATGAAGAAGTCCAGCGCCATGTCGCGGCTGGCCTCGTCGAGATGAATCGTGCCGGCCACCTTGGCAGCCAGCACCTCGCGCAATTGCTGCGGCGTCTTCCTGGCGATCAGGCTGTCGCGCAGCACCCCGGCGCTGTGGACGATGCCGTCCAGTCCTTCGAACTCCTCGGGAATGCTGTGCAGCAGCTGTGTCAAGGCCGCGCCGTCGCTGACGTCGACCGCGTGATAGCGCACCACGGCACCCAGCGTTTCCAGCTCGCGAATGCTGGCCTGGATGCCTTCGTTCAATGCCGAACGGCCGGTCAGGATCAGCACCGCGTTCCTGGCGTGGCGAGCGATCTCCCGCGCGAAGATCAGGCCCAGGCCGCCGGCGCCACCGGTGATCAGGTAGACGCCGTGTGGCTTCCATGGCGAGGCGACATCAGCCGCCACCGCAAGTTCCGTCCAAGCAGCGACTTCACGCTCACCGCTGCTGGTGTATCGCACCTGCCGCGCGTTGCTGCCGCAGTTGTCCAGCAAGGCCTGCGCAAGGTCCTGCCCGGGCTGCACACCGATCACCTGACCGGTGATGCGCGGGTTCTCCACTTGCGCCGTGCGCAGCATGCCGCCCAGGCCCACCAGGGCCTGGCCTTCTCCGGTCGCCGGGACGAGCACCTGGATCAGGTGCCTGCCGGGCTGGCCGGTCAGCGCCTGCAGCTGTCCGAGCAACCCGATGGCGGCGGATTCGAAGCGTTGCGCCAGGGCACCGTCATTGGCAGGCGTCAGGCAGACGATGCCGGGCAGACGCTCTGCCAGATCGGTGGCCTCCACGCCGCACAGCAGCACGAGATGCCGAGCGAACGCGTCGCCTGTTGCCGGCGTTGCCGCTTGCGCAGTCCAGCGGGGCTGAAACAGCAAGGTCTGGACCGATGCCTGCGGCGCGACAGCCCGCGGCATCGGCAAGGGCTCGACGCGCGCAACGGTGGCCGTTGCCGAACGCAAGCTGAACCCTCCAAATCGCACACAGACATTGCCCTGCGCATCGCACAGGTCCACGTCCAACCGCTGCACCGCGTCTCCTGCACTGCTCCCAGCACTTCTGCGCACGACCGCCCACATCTCGCCCGTGCACGGCGCCATCGCCTCCAACGTGCCCAGCGCAAACGGCAGCATCAATGTTTCGCTGTCCAGTTGCAGACCCAGCGTCGCTTGCAAGGCCGCGTCCAGCAGGCTGGGGTGCAGTTGGTAGCCGCCCTGCGGCGCCGCATCCGGCAAGCTGATGCGCGCCAGCAACTGGTCCTGCCCGACATGGACTTCGCGCAAGCCCTGGAACGCCGGGCCGTAGTGCAAGCCCAATTGTTCGAAGCGGGCGTAGCACTGCGCAGCATCCAGTTGCGACTGCTGGCACTGCGCGCGCAACGCTTGCAGGTCATGCGCCTGCGCGCTGGCCGGCTGCTGGAGGTGGGCATGGCCCTGGCTGTAGACCCGGGCCTCGCCCTCGCCGTCCTCGCTGTAGATCTCGAAGCTGAGGGACCCGTCGTCTTGCGAATCCAGCGCGATGTGCAGGCTCAGGCCTTCGCTGGCCAGGACCACCGGGCGCATCCACACCACGTCACTCAGCGCCACGACCTCGTGCCCCAGCACATGGCTGGCCGCCGTGCGCGCCATCTCCAGCTGCGCCACGCCGGGCAGCACGCGCTCGCCGCGCACCACGTGGTCGGCCAGGAAGAATTCTTCGCCGCTCAGCTGCGTGCTGAAGCGCAGGCCGTCCACGTCCGAGGTGTTGCGGTGCACCAGCGGGTGCAGGCTGGCCACGGTCGCCACCAGCTGCGTTGGACTGGTCTGCACCCAGTAGCGCTCACGGGCAAACGGATAGGTGGGCAGGCTGATGCGTTGCGGCCGCTTGTCGCCGTACAAGCGACTCCATTGCACCGCCATGCCCCTGACCCACACGTCCAGCAACTTGCCATGCTTGCCCTTGGCAATCCACGCCTCGACCGCCGTGCCAAGGTCCTCGTCCCCGCTCAGCCCCGCCAGCGCGTCCTTGTTGCGCTTGACCTGGCCCCGGTACAGCTCGTCAACGTCGTTGCCTTCGAGGTAGGCCCCCAGTTTTTGGCGGAGCTCATCCGTCGAACTGACGACCAGCCCCAGCCGCTCCTCCATCGCCTCTCGCCCGACCTGCAGCGTGTAGGCCAGGTCGGCAAGGTGGATGGCCGCGTCGGTTTCGATGGCATCGCGCAGTTGCCGGACTTGTTCCTGGAGCCGGTCTTCGCTTCTGGCCGACAGCACGATGAGTGCCGGTCCGCTTTGGGTGTCTTGCGTTTGCGGTGCGCTGTATTCCTCAATCACCACATGCGCATTGGCCCCGCCCGCACCGAACGACGAGATGCCGGCAATGCGTTTGCCCACCCTCTGGATACCGGCCACTTCGCGCACCGGTGCAGGCCAGTCGGCCAG
>NZ_VIDT01000648.1 GCF_006519715.1 Ideonella azotifigens | reverse complement strand
AGCCGCGAGGTGGCCGTGCTGATCCGCGACCGCAGCAGCGGCGAGGCGCTGTACGAGGCGCGCGCATCGAGCGACGGCACCACGCAGGGCGGCACCGCCATCTTCACGGCGATGTTCAGCGCTGCGCTGAAGGGCTTCCCGGCGGTGCAGAGCGAACCGCATGACGTGACCGCCGGCTTGCCAGGCTGACACCTCAGACACCGCAGCCAACGGCACCCTCGGGTGCCGTTTCGCTTTCTGCGCCGCCGATAATCGCGGCATGAACCTGAACGTCGTGATCATGGCCGCGGGCAAAGGCACCCGCATGCGCTCCGCGCTGCCCAAGGTGCTGCACAAGTTGGCCGGCCTGCCCTTGCTGCAGCATGTGCTGCGCAGCAGCGCCGAGTTGCAGGCGCAGCGCACGGTGCTGGTCACAGGCCACGGCGCCGAGGCGGTCGAGGCCACGGTCGGCGCTGACGTGCGCTGCGTGCGCCAGATGCCGCAGTTGGGCACCGGCCATGCGGTGCAGCAGGCGGTGCCGGCACTGGACGACACAGCCGGCACCACGCTGATCCTCAATGGCGACGTGCCGCTGATCCGCCCGGCCACCGCGAGGGCGCTGGCCGAGGCCTGTGCCGAAACGAAGCTGGCGCTGCTGACGGTGACGCTGGCCGACGCGACCGGCTACGGTCGCATCGTGCGCAGTGCCGATGGTCAGCAGATCCTCGCCATCGTCGAGCACAAGGATGCGAGCGACGCGCAGCGCCAGATCCGCGAGGTCTACACCGGCATGATGGCGGCGCCCACCGCGGCGCTGAAGCGCTGGGTGGCCGCGCTGAAGAACGACAACGCGCAGCAGGAGTTCTACCTGACCGACATCGTCGCGATGGCCGTCTCCGAGGGCGTGCCAGTGGTCAGCGCACAGCCGGCCGACGAGACCGAGGTGCTGGGCGTCAACAGCCCTTTGCAACTGGCCGAACTGGAGCGCCGGCTGCAGCGCCGCCACGCGGAAGCGCAGATGGAAGCCGGCGTTCGCCTGGCCGACCCGGCGCGCTTCGACCAGCGCGGCCTGCTGAGCTGCGGGCAGGACGTGGAAATCGATGTGAACTGCATCTTCGAAGGCTCGGTGACGCTGGGTGACGGCGTGCAGGTCGGTGCGAACTGCGTGATCCGCAACGCGACCATCGCCGCCGGCGCGCAGATCCGCCCGTTCACCCACATCGACGGCGAAGCCGATGGCGTGACCGTGGGCGAAGGTTCGCTGATCGGCCCGTTTGCGCGGCTGCGGCCGGGTGCGGTGCTGGGCCGCGAAGTGCACATCGGCAACTTCGTCGAAGTGAAGAATTCGACGCTGGCCGACGGCGCCAAGGCCAACCACCTGGCCTACCTGGGCGACGCGACCGTGGGCGCACGCGTGAACTATGGCGCCGGCAGCATCACCGCCAACTACGACGGCGCGAACAAGCACCGCACGGTGATTGGCGACGATGTGCACGTGGGCTCGAACTGCGTGCTGATCGCGCCCATCACGCTGGGCGCCGGCGGCACGATTGGCGGCGGCTCCACGATCAGCAAGAACACCCCGGAAAACCAGCTCACCGTGTCCCGCGCCAAGCAGCTCAGCCTGCCGAACTGGACCCGGCCGGTGAAGGTGAAAAAGCCCTAGGTGCCAGCCTGGGTGCTGGTCAACTGCCGGCGGTAAACCGACATCGCCAGGCACAGGTCTTCCCAGGTCTTGGCCTTCTCGGTCAGCTGGCGCAGCAGGTAGGCCGGATGGTAGGTGACGATGACCGGTACGCCGGCATGCTGGTGCACCTTGCCGCGCAGCTTGCCGACCGATTCATCGGTGCCCAGCAACTGCTGGATCGCGAAGCGGCCCATGGCCAGGATCAGCTTGGGCTGCACCAGCGCGATCTGGCGCGACAGGAAGGGCGAACACTGCGCGAGCTCTTCGGGCAGCGGATTGCGGTTGCGCGGCGGCCGGCATTTCAGCGTGTTGGCAATGAAGACCTGCTGCGCCGCCTCGCCGTCCTGGCGGGTCAGGCCCACGGCCTTCAGCATCTGGTCCAGCAACTGACCGGCCGCGCCGACAAAAGGCTCGCCCTGCCGGTCTTCCTGCTCGCCCGGCGCCTCACCGACGATCATCCAGTGCGCGTTCGGATGGCCGACGCCGAAGACCGTCTGCGTGCGGCTTTCGCACAGACTGCAGGCGATGCAACCAGCCACCGCTTCGCGCAACGCCGGCCAGTCCATGTTGGCGACGGGGCTGTCGCTGCGCGGCAAGGCCACAGGCGCTGGCGTCGCGGGCCGAGCCACAGGTGAAGAGGCGGAGGGAGCTGCCTGCACTTGCGCGACGGGCGCCGGCCGCTCAATCACCTCGGCGGGCGGCAGCGCCGGGGCTGGTGCTGGGGCTGGCGGCGTGTCCAGCAACAGTTCTGCAGCAGGCGGCGGCGCCCAGACCTTCAGGCCCATGCCGCGCAGCAGCGCCTGCTGGCGTTCAGACCAGGTCATGTGAATCCTCAGCACCACCGAGCTGGGCTGGCAGCAGGCCGGGCGACTGCAGCGCGGCACGCATCACCACCGCGTCTTCCCGCAAGCCCTGTCCTGCCGGGTAATAGGCCTTGCGGCGGCCGACTTCGGTGAAGCCGCTGAAGGCATAGAGCCGGCGCGCGCGTTGGTTGCTGTCGCGCACTTCCAGCCACAGCGTTTGCGCGCCTTGGCCCCAAGCCTGCGCGGCCAGGTGCGCCAGCAGTCGCCGCGCATGGCCCCGGCCTTGTGCCGCAGGTGCGACGGTGATGTTGAGCAAGTGCGCTTCCTCGACGCCAGGCATGGCGACGTAATAGCCCAGGCAGCCGGGCTGGCGCTCGGCGCGGCGGGTGCCGGACGCTGGTGGTTCGATCAGCAGCCAGGCGGCATAACCCGCGGCCAGCGAGTCGGTGAAATTGCCACGGCTCCATGGGAAGCTGTAGGCCTGCTGCTCCAGGTGGCAGACCAGGTCCAGGTCGGCCAGGGTCATCGCGCGCAGCGCCAGCCCGCCCAGCGCGGGCCAGGGCGCCACGCCGCAGGGTTCGGTCGCCTGCGGACGTGCGCTCATGCCTGGCT